>JAGBLN010000016.1 GCA_017635395.1 Lachnospiraceae bacterium | reverse complement strand
GTCCACCAAGATCTGTCACCTGCAGTCTGTTTCCTCCGCCTACAAGGAAGAGGCTCACATCAGTGTACAATCCTATATGGATATTTTCACCCAGTGACGCAACATAATCTTCAGCTACTGCCTTCTCTTCTGCGGGTACTGTTTCGTCTATATTTGAAACCTCAAGCTTAAGGGCAAGGTCATCTGCACCTGCACCTTCAAAACCTTCTTCTGTAGCAATTGCAAGAATGTCATCAGAAGTGAGTCCGCCTGCCTCGCATGCTGGCGCACCGTCAGCAGATTCTACGATAAGACTGCCATCGTTGTCTGCAGCGGGATCGGTGCCGCCGGTGACGGTAAATGTATTTGATGAGAAGGTCACAGATGAAAGATTGAGCTTTAAAGCAGGACGCACACCAAGCGTCTGCGACACATAGTAGCCATATGTATTAACCTCGCCTAATTCGCAGTACACGAACGCGGCCCAATAATCACGTACGCCCTGCGAGCACAGCCACCATAGATCGGATACCGCTCCACTTGCCTGAGAGCACATTAGCACATTAGGATTTTCAGTATATATTGTACGTGCCTGCTCAGCTGTCAGAAGAAACATTTTTTTGCCGTTTATTGCAGTTTTTGCAGCAGCCGAAAATTTATTTTTATAGTATTGATCTACTACCTCTTTCACTTTAGACTGATCATATTCAACATAGTTGTTATCACTATATTTGGACGCACCAATGCATTCCTTCGCAAGCAGCGTTACGGTGCTGTCATCATAATCGATAAGATACCAATCCTTATCGTCAAAGCGTACTACATTTGTGGTATTTTTAAGACCTGCATAGGGACTGTCCACAGCATTTGCCGTTACCCCCAGCCCTGACATCATCAACAGCACCAGCGCAAGGCTGAGCAGGATGCCTAAAAACCGTTTTATTTTTTTCATACACATCTTTCCTCCGTTTTAATTATTTAATATTTTTTTAATACATTACTCTGCTATTGTACCCCCCCCTTGCAAATTAAGTCAAGTTTAAATAATTCCAATTTAATCAATATGTTGTGTTTTTTTATTGCCTCGCGCTGTTTTTGAGCTAAATATGGTGTTATGTTAACCAGCTCCATAAAGTCCATACAGCTAATCTCTTCATAATATATTGAAAAAAACCTGTACACTAAACCACTTGACACCATCATACTTTAGTGCGATAATCTCATCTGTTTATTGTTAAACATTTACAAATAAACATTCATAATTAAACATTTGTAATTAAACGTTTAGCTCTAAACAGAAAGGCGTAACCATGAACAGAAACACCGATACCGACACCGTTCCCGAAAAGTCATATACCGAATTCTATAACTGGCTTTTCTGGAACAGAAAACTGAGAAAGCTATTCAAAAAAATCGATGATGAATCGCGCAGACTCTATGACCTGAAGCAGATAGACTTAGAGATACTCTTCTATCTCCGCTATAGTCCTTCAGCCTCCCTTGGGGATATAAGCCGCAGCGAAGGGCTCAACAAGGCCCAGGTTTCCATGTCTGTAAACGGTCTGAAAACGAAGGGCTACATCGACATAACGGAGAGCGAAAAAGATAAACGATATCTTATCTACCGTCTCACTGACAAAGCGGAGGAGCTCTGCGAGATGATCAACGCCTCACATTTTATAAAATGTGAAGCGTGTTTTTCCGGATTCACGGAGGAAGAAAAGGATACATTCAGGATACTGGCAAAACGCATAAGCAAAAATATTGATGACTTTCTGGAGGACAAGCTATGAAAAAATCAACAAAGATCAGAGGAACACTGCTCACAGCATTTATGGCCGCCGCTCTCGTAGTTAACGCCTGCGGCTCCGAAAAAAAGGCGGAAGAAACCTCATCTGAGGAGGCCGCCGTTATCGAAGTATCGGTATCGAGCCCCCAGGTGATGACGCTGTCCACGCAATCCCGCTATATGGGCACCGTTGAGGCTGACAGCACCGTGAATGTAATGGCAAAGGTCTCCGCCGAGGTGCTCACGAAAAACTTCGAGGTGGGCGACCATGTAAACGAAGGCGACCTGCTCTTTTCCATGGATGACACCCTGGCACAGATAACACTCTCCCAGGCACAGGCAGGACTTGCAAGCGCACAGGCAGGATTGAGTGCCGCACAGGCAGGCTACAATGCTCAGTCCGCTACTTACATTGCCGCAGAAGCACAAAACGGTGTAACACATGCCAGTGCCGACGAGACACTGGGAACCATGGATACCACTGAACAGAAAATGCGTTTAGCACTTGAAAGTGCCGAAGCCCAGCTTACCCAGGCCGGGCTTGCTGCCGGTACTGCAACAGAAAATTACTATAATGCTGAAACGACCCTCGATAAAGCGCTGGATAAGTACCATGATAATAAGCCCGGATATGACAAGGACATGATCGACAAGCTGGAGCTTGCTGAGCTGACAGCGCACAATCAGGCACTTTCCGCAGCGGAGGCATACAACACAGCCCTTGAATCTTACAATCTTGCCAAGCAGCAGCTTGAGGACTATCTGGCATATACAAAGAATACCGTAGAATTGTCGGCAGAAGCACAGATCATAGGTGCCGATCAGCAGCTCGCTGCCAGCGCTGCACAGCTTGATGCATCAGCCGCTACTATTCAGACCAGCCGTGCCGCAGTAGCTACCGCAGAATGCGGTGTCAGGAATGCAGAAACAGCGCTTGAATACTACACGGTATTAAGCCCGGTATCAGGAACGATAACATCTATCAATGTATCAGAACACAATATGGCCGCACCCACTGTAGCTGCATATACCATCCAGACAGATGCTCCCGGAAAGGTTGTGTTTTACGTAGCAGAAAAGACAATGCTGGAAATGTCCTTAGGAAATACTGCACTGATGGACCATGACGGAGTGGAATTCACCGGCAAAATAGTATCCATATCCGATGTAATAGACGCCGGAACAGGCCTTTATAAAATAGAAGTACAGGCTGACGATAACAGCAAGCTTCCCTCCAACGGTTCCAGTGTAAACATTCTCACTGTAGCCCGTCAGTCAAAGAATGTCCTGACGGTTCCGGAGAACAGCATATATTATGACGGAGAACAGGCATATGTATATGTACAGGACGGTGATAAAGCAAAACGCAGCGACATAACCACAGGCCTGATGGAAGACGGCAATGTAGAGGTAACAGAGGGACTGATATCCGATGATAATGTCATCATCAGCTGGAACTCAAATATGAAAGACGGTGCCGACATAAAGGTAAAGTGACCGCTCTGCACCATACATCTGTACCGCAGACACAAAATATAAGTTTGTAAATGTAAATTAAGAAAAGGATCACAACATGGAAAGACTTACAAAAATGGTTATAAAGCGTCCCGTAACCGTTATCGTGACGCTGATCGGACTGGTGCTTTTTGCCATAGTATCAGTCAGAAGCATGGCTTTAAAGCTCATGCCGGACATAAACATACCTATGATGGTCGTTATGGCCACCTACCCTGGAGCTTCCCCCGAAGAAGTAGACGAAAATGTTATCGAAAAGATCCGGGAAAGCTGCTCTACCATCGGAGACCTTAAGAAAACCATCACCCAGTCCTACGACAGTTACGGCATGGTGCTTTTCCAGTTTAACTACGGTGCCGATATGGATCAGGCCAGAGAAGACATCAGAGCGCAGTTAGACCGCATAAAGCGTGATCTGCCGGAAGGCGTCGAAGATCCCACCATAATAGAAATGGACTTTGATGCCATGGACGACATGGAACTGTCTGTTTCCGCAAAATCAGAAGGAACCGATGTCCTTAAGCTCGTAAATGACAAGCTTGATCCTGAGCTCCATAAGGCTGCTGCTATGGCAGACATGACCATAACCGGCGGCACAGAATCCTATATCGCAGTCCGTATCATACCGGAATATGCCGCACAGTATGGTGTAAATGCTGCGTCCATTGCCGCTGCCATAAAGGCAATGAACTATACCATGCCGGCCGGTACCGTATCCTACGGCGATCAGACGCTGAACATGGAGTCAACCGTAAAGTATAACGACTTAGAAAAGATCCGCCAGATCCCCATTACCACTTCGAAGGGACAGACCATACATCTTTACGATATAGCCAATGTCAGTTACGGTGCATCGGAAAAAACACAGCTTTCAAGATATAACGGCAACGAGACAGTATCCGTAGGCTTAAAGAAAAAGTCAAACTCAACATCCGTCACCCTTTCCCATGAGGTAAAAAAGATCGTTGAACAGTTCAAGGCTGAAAATCCCGATGTTGAGATCGAGATAATCTATGATGCTGCCGATGAAATAGAGGATACTATATGGTCCGTGGCAAAGACACTGACACTCGGTATCGCCCTTGCCATGATAGTAATATTTATCTTCTTCGGCGACCTTAAGGGCTCCCTCATAGTCGGCGTGACCATGCCCATCTCACTTCTGACAGCACTGGTATTAATGAACTTTGCCGGGATATCACTTAATCTGGTTTCCTTAAATGGTCTGGTGCTTTCCATAGGAATGATCACGGATAACGCTGTGGTGGTAATAGAGATGTGCTTTAAAAAGCAGGAACAGGGAATGCGCTTTAAAGATGCGGCATATGCAGGCACTAAGACCGTGGTAAACTCAGTAGTCGGCTCAACCATCACTACTGTTGTCGTTTACCTTCCTCTGGTATTCCTTGCCGGTCTTTCAGGCCAGCTTTTCAAGGAAATGGGCCTCACCATTGTATTCGTACTTTTGGCGTCTCTTATTTCCGCCATCACCTTCGTTCCTTTCTTCTTCAGTATTTACAGACCAAAGGAACGCGTAAACAATCCGGTCACGAAGCTCATCGAATTTATTGCCGGAATATATGCAAAAGTTCTTGCAAAAATACTGGATTTCAAGGTACTGGCAGTAGTCATAGCTGCTGCACTGTTCGTACTGTCCATTTTCATAGCCACTACACTCCCCACGGAGCTGTTAGCTTCTACGGATGAGGGTGTCATCAATATCGACATGACTTTCCGTCCAAACCTAAGCCTCGAGAAAATGGATGAAACAGTATCCGAAGTAGAAAAATTCGTTACGGACTCCGGTCTTACAGACAGGGTAAATGTCACCATAAACGAAGGTACCTGCAAGGCAACCGTCACAGCCTACAAAAAGAAAGACACGAAGGAAACCACTCTGGAAGTAGTCGATATGTGGAACGCAGACCTGCAGCAGTTCTCAGGACTCTGTGAGATCACTGCAAGCTCAGGCTCTACCGGAATGTCTGCTGCCATAGCCGGTGGTGCTACCGAGGAAATAGACATTGCCGCAGATGACCTTGTATCACTTCGCGCCGCCAGCAAAAAGATCACGGAACTGATGAATTCCACCCCCGGCGTACTGACAGTAAGCTCTACTCTGGATGATGCCGGTGCCAAAGTTCTCGTGGATGTTGATCCTGAGAAAGCAAACGCAAAGGGATTCAGTGCCGCAATGGTATCACAGACTGTATATGCTAACATGAAGGGGACAAGCGCAGGTGAGGTGACCATAAGCAATGATACATACGAGGTCAAGGTCGAGTATCCCAAGGGGTATTACACCACCCTTGATGATGTACAGTCTATGACGCTTATGAGTCCTGCCGGCATGTCTGTACCTTTGACCGAGATAGCAGAGATCCGCATGGTACAGGGATCAGAAATGGTATCCCGCACAGACGGCCGTTTCAGTGCCACTATCACGGCTGTCACGACCGAAAAGGAAAAGGATGCCATCATGGAAGATGTACAGCCCAAACTTGACACTCTCGATCTCGGTCCCGGAGTAAACTATATCAGCAACATGACTGATGAAATGATGAATGAAGAGTTTACGGCGATCGGACTTGCAATAGTAGTCGCACTCTACCTGGTATTCATGGTTATGGCCATACAGTTCGAGTCTGCGGCATACTCAGTACTTATAATGCTCTGCATCCCCTTCGCTTCCATAGGTTCGGTATTCCTGCTGCTGGTAATGGGCGTAAAGATTTCCATGACAGCTCTTTTAGGCGTACTGATGTTAGCCGGAATAGTAGTTAATAACGGTATTATCTATATCGATACCGCTAACCAGTTCCGGGACCAGGGTGAGGAGGTCCATGAAGCCCTTATACACGCGGGAAAGGACAGACTCCGCCCCATACTTATCACTACCCTTACCACAGAGCTTTCAATGCTTCCCGTAGCATTTAAGCTCGCAAAGAACTCGGAATCCATGCAAGGCATGGCCGTGGTAATCGTCGGAGGACTTTTAGCCTCCACTCTGCTTACACTGCTTCTGCTGCCTACATTCTATCTGATGTTTGAATTCTTCAGGAAGAGAAGAAGAACCGACGACTATCTGACTGAAGAGCCTGCGGTAAGTACGGAGGAAGCGTAAGTAAAACTGTTAAATCGCCAACAGCCCGTAATTATCCGTCACGTGCGAGCAGTTTTAAACGAATTAACTAAAACTTCCCACACCGTGTAGCCTTGTCTGACGGTGTTTAAGTGAGCCTTAGCAGTTCTCGAAAATGTTACAATACACCAGGAACGGACCGCCATGGAAGGCGGGACGAGTGAACAACGCTACATGGATGTAGCGTGTGAACGGTTCCGGAAATATACCATAGCTAGGGGCATTTTCGTAAGAACTGCTTGGCGAACGGCACCACCGTCAGGCAAGCTACCGGTGTGAGGAAGTTAGTGGTATACAACAAGTGGGAAGTTTTAGGAATTAAGAAATTGCAGCTTGTAAGTGGTTAGTTTAAATCAGCGGATTTTCATCGCAGGAATTCGAGAATGACATAGTCAGCAACATCAAGGCCTCTTTCAGTAAGGGCGGCATGTCCGTCCTTTACGGAAATGAGGCCTTCTTTAGTAAATCGCCTGATCCTGTCATTGAACCGGACCTCGAAGTCTTCACCAAACTCTGTTTTAAAAGCATAAAGATCTATCCCTTTAGTCAGCCGGAATCCCAGCATTATGCACTCAAATATCCTGTCTTCTGCCGAAAGGTTCTCAATTTCATACATGTCATGTTTGGCGTCTGAAATGTACTGATT
Organism: Lachnospiraceae bacterium; assembly: GCA_017635395.1. Classification (GTDB taxonomy): domain Bacteria; phylum Bacillota; class Clostridia; order Lachnospirales; family Lachnospiraceae; genus NK4A136. The sequence goes on along the minus strand of JAGBLN010000016.1, from coordinate 90,790 downwards.
TAGATCTGCGCTGTTTTTCCACCTCACATTGTCCATGCAGGAAGATGCGCCAAGTCCCAAGCCCAGATAGTCCTTTCTGTTCCAGTAAACAAGATTATGCCTGCACTCATACCCTTCCATGGCGTAGTTCGATATCTCATATCTTTTATAGCCCTTTTCGCTGAGGACCTTTGAAGTCAGGTGGTACATCTCCCGGTCCTCATCCTCGGAGGGAAGCTGCACCGAACTTAAAGCCCTTGTCTTTTTTCTTAGGTCATCATAGCCATCTGGTGTCAGAGACGGTTCCGATTCGTTTTCTCCGTACACATCGCCGAATACCGTCCCATCCTCTATTATCAGGGAATAGGCTGAAATATGTCTGGGCTGCGTATCCAGGTTAAGCACTGTTTCAAGGGTATCAGTCCAGTCCGATACCTTCTGCCCCGGCAGGCCACTCATAAGGTCTATATTGATATTGTCGAAGCCGTTTCTTAATGCTCCCTGATAGCACTTAATAAAGTCATCATATGTGTGGATCCTGCCAAGCAGTTTCAGTTCTTCATCATGAACCGACTGAAGGCCTATGCTCAGCCGGTTTACTCCGGCTTCTTTCCAGATCCGGAACTTATCTCCGTCCGCTGTACCGGGGTTTACCTCCAGCGTGAGCTCAGCGTCCCCTGCTATCTGCCAGTACTTTTTTAATTCGTCGATTATTTCTTTTATGTACTTTCCATTAATGACCGAAGGAGTACCGCCACCAAAGAATATGCTGCCGATAGTACGGTCCGGATAGGATGACGCTTTTTCTCTGATTTCAGATTTAAGGGCATCTATATATGCCGGTACAGTTTTGTCAGCATCTATCGTCAATAATCCCTTATCTCCATTTCCATTACCGCAACCTGACTGACTGTCATCTGCGGCTGCCATGCCACATGAAAAGCCTCCATCCTTCCCCCGCTCTCCGCATAAGGGAAACGACAGAAAATCACAGTATAGGCACTTTCTTACGCAAAAGGGTATGTGGATGTAGACTGACATTAACGGCATTCTGTTATGGCTCCCTATTAACGATTACGCATAAATATGGTTTGACTTGTACATGGTATTATTGCTATCATTACAGTTAAGCGAATTAAGTTTTCTTTGAAATAAGTTTTCTTTTTTCGTTTGCTGCAATAGCGACTAAAATTTAATGCAATGCTATGATTCTAACATATAATCCTATGCATTCGCACAAAAAGACAAGGAGGATTTCATTATGGCAAAATGGGTATGTCAGGTATGTGGTTATGTACACGAGGGAGATACGGCTCCGGAGGCTTGTCCCGTATGTAAGGCTCCCGCTGCAAAGTTCACAAAGCAGGAAGAAGGCGAGCGCGTATGGGCTTCCGAGCATGTTGTAGGTGTTGCCAAGGGCGTATCTGAAGATATATTAAAGGATCTCCGTGATAACTTCACAGGCGAGTGCAGCGAGGTTGGTATGTATCTTGCAATGTCAAGAGTAGCATTCCGCGAAGGTTATCCCGAAGTAGGTCTTTACTATGAGAAGGCTGCTTTCGAAGAGGCAGAGCATGCTGCAAAATTCGCAGAGCTTCTTGGCGAGGTAGTTACAGACAGCACCAAGAAGAACCTTGAGATGCGCATAGACGCAGAGCACGGTGCTACTGCAGGCAAGACAGACCTTGCAAAGCGCGCAAAGGCTGCAAACCTGGATGCGATCCATGACACAGTTCATGAGATGGCCCGCGACGAGGCAAGACACGGCAAGGCATTCGAAGGCCTTTACAAGAGATATTTCGCATAAGCCAAATCAAAACAATTAGAAATAAAAACACCGCTTCAGCATCATGCTTAAGTGGTGTTTTTTCTCGCTATCACCAGGCCGCTAACAGTATTTAACACAATGCAGGCAAGCAGTGACCAGAAGAAAACCGGGGTTGTATCGGCGTTGGCTACACGGAAGGTGTAGGCCGACAGGGCATCCACGCCGCTTCCTAAAATGAAATATGAGAAAATGAAAAAGAATGACATCATGAAAGCCTGCTCAACAACTGCCCCAAGTCCGTAGAATCTTGACCTTACAAGCCTTCTTTCTTCAAAAGCAAACCGTTCATCCTTAAGATAAGCAGATATGCTTCTGCTGTTTCCCATGGAAACAAATACAACCGTAACGAGGACTCCTGCCATATAACAGACCGTACCAGGAATAAGCATCAGACAGGAAGCGGCATTTGCCGCAACAATGCAGAAAAGCTCATATTTATCTTCCGGGATCTTTTTCCTGCAGACAGGTGCTGCCGCCTTAGACAGCCCCACTCCAAGTCCTATCATGACATAGGCTGCTGTAACCTTGCCATACTCACCTATCGCCATAAAATAGATCAGTGAAAAGATCGTTACAAAATTCCTCTCTGCACCATACCACAGGGTTCTGATACTATGTCCCCTGTAAGGATTTTTCCGGGTAACCAAGGCTGTGGCCACTAACAGGATCATCCCCGCAGCGATCCACATTATCAGTCCCAGACCGGCTGTCTGCTTATAAAGACGGATCACATATGTAAATAAAAGGATGATCATTGCAAGCAGAAACTGATCCCACCTGACGGTATTCTTCTCATGAACAGGCTCGCCCTTATAGGGATTGTGGCCTGCAAGCAAAATACACTGTATGGTTGAAACAGAAACAAGAATTAATATCGCCGTGATCACGGTATACATATTTACATATCTGAATGCCATGACAAGCACTATATAGATCCCAAGGATAAGATATCCAACATACAGTGACAGACCGAATAGCCATATCTTTTTTTCCCGGATGGCATCCCTCACCGTGCGGTAGGATGATGCAAAGCAGGACAATCCCAGGCCTATCACGATCGCCCCTGCATCCCACAGAATATGTGTATTATTTCCAAAGTACATAAGAACGCACCCCAGTATGGCTGTTATATTTCCTGCCAGCCACACTGAGTATGGATTTTTCAGCTTTCCAAAGCCGCTTAACAGAAAAGGTCCTGCCTTCTCAAATGCATACAAAAGCACAAAAGGCATTATGAACTCTGTCTGCCCGTAATGCTCATAGTACAATCCAACAAACATAAGATTCGGCAGCATGACCGCACCTTCTGCAAGGGCTTCGGAAAAAGCACCAAGAATCGAATGAATCACCTTCATCTTATTCTGTTTCAGTCTCTATGAGATTAAAGAAGAATTTCTCCTTCATAGGCGTATCTATCGCTCTCACAGGCTTAAGCTGATTCTGGGAAACACCCTTCATGATCATAACATCTCTGTAAAGCATATATGTTTCCTGCTGTGTAATGCAGAGCTTTGTCTTTCCAAGTGTTCCGTTCATGATCTTCTGTCCAAACGAAGGATTTGCCTGTCCCAGCAGCTTTTCAGCCACATCCCTGTACTCCTGAAGCTTGCTTTCATCAATCTCTTTATCCGGCTCCATCAAAAGTACATAACGGCCCGGCTTTGAATCCGTATCAGCATATACACTGTAGTCAGTGATAAGCAAACCTGTTTCATCCTGGAATCTTTCGATAGTCCAGCGCAAAGCTTCTTCGTTGGTCTTCTCACCTGCGATAGAGATCATCTGGTTCTTGCGATAAAGGAATGATACCATTGGCGACTCATTATAAAATCCCTTTACCCTGACCACATCCTTGATCCTGTATCTGTAGAATCCGGAAAGATTGGTCACTACTATTTCATAATCCTTTCCTTCTTCCAGCTGATCTATTGTAAGAGTAGTCTCGTCATCATCCGCATCGGCAGGAATGAACTCATAGAATCCGCCGTCAGGAAGCAGCACAAAGCCATCCTCACCGGTCCTTCTTGCCACTGCCATCAATGATTCGGATGCGGCATAGTTAAGGAAGCTGTATGGCACGTTCCTTCCGGTATACTTTCTCATCTTCTGTGTATACTGTGAAAATCCGCCGGTACCTATAGCACCAAGCCACTGGAAATCAGGCCATATCCTTATAACGATTTCATCAAAGCCTTTCTTAAACTCTTCCCTGAGCTCGTCAGCACGCTTGGGATCCGGCTCGAACATAGACTCAAACTTGCGCCTCAGCTCAGGGGAGATCATAACAGACTCACCGATCACACCCTTTTCAATATCATCACACATTTCTTCCCAGTTAGACTCAAGCCATGTCATAAGATCCACAAGCGATGTCATAAATGCAGATGTCATGCATGTCACTTTTCTATTGGCAAGCGCAAATCTCAGTTTTAAGTACTTGCTGTCCATCGACTCGGTAGGGAATACCAGCTCAGCCGGTGATGTCATAAAGCTTAAAAGGTGGTCTGCAAATACACGCATGCAGGTACCTGATATAGGACCTTTGGGTATGCCGTTTTCCGTAACCATGGGTGGTGCTTCGATCGTATTGAGACAGAAACCATCCTTATATGACTTGCCGGTTGTATTCCTGAAATACTCATCCATTACGCCGAAAAGAATACTTGCACCATAAATTGCATAATTATCCAGGGTAGCCTGGGTAACAGGTATATGCTTCGGTACTCCCACGCTTCCCGAACTTAATGCATAATGCCTTACTGGATAGCTGGTTATAAGATCCTCTTCATCATTATTTATCATCCGTTCAATGTACGGAGCATAATCATCATAGTTTGAAAAAGGAACTTTCTTTCTATATTCGTCTATACTGCTGATCCCCGCAAAATCATATTTCTTTCCGTACTCGGTATCTGCATTATCTTTCAGGATCTTGAGAAGAGTTTCTTCGCTTGCCGAAACAGCTCTACGGCTGACCTCATCAAGATGCCTCAGGGCGTTTGCCCCCCTCTTCTTCATCACTGTACAGAAAACATGATTTGTTATACCTCTTACTATCGCCATAACCCACCTCCTGTTTATGCCTACTCAACCGTCAGAATACCATCAAATCCAGTAACCTCAAATATTTCTTTTATGCTTTCACTTGCATTTTTTACCACCATACTTCCCTGCTTGTTCATAACCTTCTGTGCAGACAGAAGAACACGAAGTCCCGCAGATGATATGTACTCAAGCTTTTCAATGTCAAACTTAAGTTTTTCAACCCCGTCAAGAGACTTTATCTCCTCCGCCAGCTCCGGCGCGGTCGTGGTATCAAGCCTTCCTTCCAAAGCAATGGTCAGCTCACTTCCGTTACGATCCTTACTTATAGTCATTACTTAACCCTCCCTGTTATTTTTTTAATAATTATAACATAATACCCCTGAAACCACGAAAAGAAGCCTTATTCAGCCCCCGGCTCGTATCCCTTTTCCTTAAGATATTTCTTAAGGGCAGCAAAGCTTTCTGCACTTATTACATGTTCTATGCGGCAGGCATCCTCAGTTGCCACATCCTCAGCCACCCCCAGGTCCTTAAGCCACGCTGAAAGGAAAAGGTGCCTTTCATATATTGTCTCGGCTATGGCCTTTCCGCTGTCGGTAAGATAAATATAGCCGGCATCCATTACTGTGATGTGATTCTTTTCCCGAAGGTTCTTCATGGCGATGCTGACACTGGATTTCCTGAATCCCATTTCATTTGCTATGTCGACAGCCCTGACCACGGGAAGTTTTTTGCTCAGGATCAGTATTGTTTCAAGATAGTCTTCTGATGATTCGTTAGATCTCATATGATGCTCTCCTATTCTGTCACTTACAAGAGTTTTATTATACTAACAAATGTATCATAAACTAACTGTAATTGCAATAAAAAACCCATGTTCTGTCAAACTAAACATGGGCTGATGAACCATCTTTTTTTCGTATCTTCAAAACATATATAGTCCTGCACATACCATTGTTGTATGCCTTCATTGCTGTCAGAGGATCCGGATAGGACTGCTTTTCAATAAAACCGTTGTGAACCCTGAAGCTATCCCCTTCTTTGGTTACGCACAACGTATGGACCATATGGAAAGGATTATAACCCCTGTTAAATGCTGTATAGATATATGCCGCCCCGTCGTCTTCATCCTTAACGGTCTCTATCCTGCTGCCCCTGTATTCCGTCACATCATAGCCACGATTCTTAAAATACCTGTATATAGCCAGCGGATCGGTTCCGAATATTCCTCTAAAACAGATGCCGTCCCCCGAATATTCATATAGAAGTTCCGGGTAACTTTTTTCATCACCTAATGCAAGAAGGGCATTGTATGTTGCTATCACTTCACAGGAATTGCGGGCCGCGGTCAAAGGCAGTCCCCTGAAAAATATCCTGCATTCGGTTTTACTTGCAACACCATATAAAAAGCCCGTAAGAGCCGGCTGGTTCTCCAGATAGCTCCCCGGGATTTTTTTCCTGTACTCACGCCATGCGATCCTGTTCAGCCTGTACTGGCTTTCCCTTGCATCCTGCTTAAGTTTCCCGGCTAATACATGGAAAACCTGTATTGTACAAGCACCTATGATTCCCAATATCTTATGCCCTCTTAAACAGGCTCTTGAGACCGCTTATAACACTTGGCTTCTTGTCAGACTGCACTATCACGGTAGGACTTGGAACCATCATCACACCTACTGCGAAACCAACTAAAAATGCTACTATGAAAGCTAAGATGATGACCTTCTTGGAAACAACTATCTCGTCGTCTGCCACCCAGTCCTTAACCTTCTGCTGTGCGCTGTCAATGCTGTCCTTTACGCTAAGTATTGCATCATTCATTTTTAACTGCCCCCTCTCTTTTTATGCTCCGTAATTCATGGCTCTCTTGCTTCTTGCATGAACTGCCGCGGCTTTCTTTTTCCTCATTATACCGTCACCGACTGCCGCATATTTATCCGCTATGGAAACGATCATACTTTCCCTTGATGTAGGAAACTTAGTGATAGTCATGGGCCACATATGGCAGCGGATGATCTTCTCCGTATTGTAATTTATGTCCGGTACCAGACGCCTTGCTACATCAAGAGACCTGGCGGGATGTTCCCTGTAGCATTCTGCGTTATTTTTGAAACACTTATCACGGTCCAGTATTCCAAGATCGTGGCAGAGCGCACCGACTACTACATCCGATTTCTTGGTAGATATATGTATCTTTTCAAGAAAATTACATATCGTTAAGCTTGTATGTGCCACCCTTATGGTATGGTCACCTACTGTAGTACGGTTATGGTGCTTCTGGTTCATAGCCTGTTTAAACTCAGCTGAATCAAATATGGAAGCTCCATAACGGTACAGGACACTGTTTATTTCGTTTTCGGACATCTATACCTCCATGCATTCATCAAAACACATAAAGCCTTTATATAGTAAACGACAAAACTTATCCGTTTTGCCGTTTACTCGTTTTCAATATTTACATTCTACACGCAAAATCAGTTTTTGCAAAGTGATATATTTATCACTTTTTGTCATCTGCCTCAAGGAACTTATATGCAAAACCGCCAATAGCCGCACCAAGCAGAGGACCAACTATAAATACTACCACCTGCTTTATGGGATCGAAATTTGATCCGATGGCTGCTGCTATAGCAGGGCCAAGACTCCTTGCAGGATTAACGGATGTACCGGTAAGACCGATGGTGCAAATATGGATAGCCACCAGGGTAAGGCCTATTATAAGCCCGCCGAATGAACCATGGCTCTGCTTCTTGGATGTAACTCCAAGTATAGCCATTACAAATATGCAGGTTGCGATAACCTCTACCAGTATTCCTGCTGCAAATGATCCGGATACTCCGCCAAGACCGTTGGTTGCAAGACCGCCTGTCATATCGGTAACATTTCCGAGACTGAATATGCATGCAAGAGCTTCAGAACCTACGAATGCGCCCAGGCACTGTGCAACTACATATCCTGCAAAATCTACAGGAGTTATGCCGCCGTTTATGAATACTGCAAGAGATACGGCAGGATTAACATGACCGCCGGAAATATTACCTACGCCATAAGCCATTGCAACGATTGCAAGACCGAAAGCGAATGCTGTAAGAATGTAGCCACAGCCATTTGCTGAATCACAGCCTACAAGCATCGCTGTTCCACAGCCTACAAATACCAGTATGAATGTTCCGATAAATTCTGCGATATATTTTTTCATTGCCTTTCCTCCTTGAAAATGCAGGTTTCCTCCGGACACCTCCGGAAGGAACCACCTTTAATTGCTATTTACTTAAAAACTTTTGTTGCACGCCAGTATCCGTCTGAACCTGTCATAGCCGTGATAGTCACATTACTGTCGCTTGTCTTTAAGATACGGTAACCGTCAAAGTTTGTTCCGTTGTCATACTTGATGACCATATCGCCCGATGCCGTTGAAAGCGTAATCTTGGATCCGTCGATCTTTGTGATCTTTCCTACAAAATTAAGCTGCGTTGTAGCATCAAGAGTAGTGCCGGCTGCAGAATCCAGATTTGATGTAATGCTTGCCGCATGCATATAAGCATCTGCACCGCCATATACCTTAGCCTTAACTGTATCGCCAATCTTAAATGCCTGGGCAGCTTCCCATTTTGTATTAACATCAATGCGAATGATCATTGTTCCCTGACCGTCTATATTAAGATACAGAGTGTTGTTGTCTGTCTTCTTGTCAACCTTTCCCTTTACCTCAACTTCATCAGAACACCTCGTTGTAGCAGGCCAAAGATTAGATGAAGGATCAGCGGATGATGTTGTTTCCTTTCCGGTAATCTTGACTGCATGCATATAAGCATCTGCACCGTGCTGAACTACTACGTCTACTTTCTTTCCTATAAGGAGAAGTCCGCCTGCACCAATGACTGTCTGTGTATCCATGCGGATTGTCATGTTTCCGGCAGAAGTTGAAAGCAGAAGCGTGTTGTCATCAGTATTCTTTAATACAGTTCCGCTTACAGTAACTGTTGCACCATCCAGGGCTACAGGACTGTTTGTTATATTTCCGCCAAGCTTGTATGCGTGGAACTGGTTGTCTGAACCTGTATATACAGCTGCGCTTACTGTCCTTCCGGAATTCAGGACATGAAGCTGGGTTAAATCAGTTGAACTGTCGATCTTTATTGTAAGAAGGTTGTTATTTACCTTAAGCACAAATGAAGAGTCAGAAGGATTGTCCTGTACTGTTCCTGATATAACTGCAAGTGAACGTCCGTCAGGAGTCTTCTCCGGAACTCCGGTGATAGTGCTTGAAGATGAAGCGGATTCAGCTGCCGTGATATTCACAGCGTGGAGATAGCCATCCGATGCGCCTGCCACAGTTACATTCAGCAGCTTATCCTTATGTATGATCCTGCATCCCGTAAAATTAGATGACTTGTCCAAACGGATATTGAACTTGCTTCCGTTGCAGTCAAGAATAAGAGTGCTGGGATCGGAGCCGTCCAGAACCTTACCTGAAACGGTTATCTGATTGGCTGTATCAACAGTAGCACCCCAGTTGGTGCCGCCGGATGCCTTAATGCATGAAGTATGAAGATATGAGTCGCTGCCATACTTCCACTCAACCGTAACTTCCTTTCCTTTCATCAGGACAGGCGCATCCTCAATATTTAAGTCTGCGTCCATCTTAACCTGCATTATGCCTTCAGATGTTTCGAGCTTAAGAAGTTCGTCAGTGGAGCCATCTGCCACCTTGCCCTTAACTGTTCCATCTGCCGCATTAGCTTTTATGGCCAACACTCCGCCACAAAGCCCTGCAGTAAGCACCACAGCCATCAGCATGCTGACGAAGCGATGCAGTTTCCTTACTGTTCTCTGTTTCATTTTTTCCTCCTTCTGCTTTGTACAAACGCCATAACCATGCGAAAACACTGTAAAGCGTGAGACATTTCTTGCCATTTTATGTTAATAATTTATGTAAACTTATTTTATCATAGCACTATAGCGGAATAATTACCATACCTTTTTTCATTAAATGAAATGTCACATGAACCAAATGTGAAATATCGATTTAACAAGGATCATAGCAGGCTTCATAGTAATATCCTGTAATACGTCTGTATTTTTCTGCCATAATATTGTAGAATATATCGACAGACTCATTAGAATAATTTATGGTTACATAACATTTTTTAGACAATATGATCATATAACACAAGGAGTACCTATATGAAACTTGTTTTTATCCGGCACGGCGAACCCGATTACGAAAAAGACTCACTTACGGAAACAGGCTTTAAAGAAGCCGCCCTTCTGGCAGACAGAGTGGCAGGAATGGAAGTAAAAGACTTTTTTGTTTCACCTTTGGGCAGGGCAAAGGATACCGCCGCACCAGCGCTTGAAAGAATAGGACGCAGTGCAACAGAGCTTGACTGGATCCGTGAATTCGACGTCTTTATCAACCGCCCGGACAAAGCCCCGGGTGAAGCAGGAATGGCCTGGGACTGGCTGCCTGCTGACTGGATGGCATATCCGGATTTTTACGATAAGGATAAATGGATGCTCCATCCCCTTTTTGAGGACAAAAAACTTAAAGAGCGTTATGAATACGTGATCGGTTCTTTTGAAGAGTTCCTTAATACACACGGATACAGCAGGAACGGACTGTATTACACTGCAGAAAATGCAAGCAATGACACATATGTATTCTTTTCCCATTTTGGCTGTACCACCCTGCTGCTAAGCCGCCTCTTGAATGTATCACCCATGATACTCTGGCACGGCATGTGCATGGCGCCCACCTCCGTAACCACCATAGTTACGGAAGAACGCAAAAAGGGAATCGCCCAATGGCGCTGCATCGAATACGGTGACACCTCACACCTGTACGCTTCCGGCATGAAACCTTCTTTTGCAGCCAGGTTCTGTGAATGTTTCGATAATGAAAATGAAAGGCACGGATAAATCCGTGCCTTCTTCATAGTCTTTATTTCAGTATTTCAATCAAAGCTTTATTGTCTTTTCCAGCCTTACATCTGCAGATGATGCCGCAGCATAGACCTTAGCTTTTCCTTTCATCATTACCCATTCTGCCTTTTCCTCATCATAATGAGCAAATGCCTTTAAAGGAAGAACCACGCTTACGACCTTTTCCTCGCCGGGCTTTAATGATACCTTGTCGAAACCTTTCAGCTCTTTTACGGGATTCTCCTTGGACGGAACTTCCTCTCCTACATAGAACTGTACAGCCTCGCTGCCTTCACAGTCGCCCACATTCTTAACCTTGACGCTGACCACATACAGGCCGTCCGTGAGCTTTCTCTTATTTACAGGCTTTCCCTCCACATTCTTTACAGCAAGTCCCGAATACTTGAATGATGTATAGGACAGACCGTGGCCGAAGGGGAACTGTACCGGCACGTTATACTTTTCATAATATCTGTAGCCTACGAACACACCTTCATTAAAAGTCTGTGTCAGATGAGCGTTAATCCTTGACGCCTCTTCCTTGTTAAGCTTCCTTCCCGGATAGTCACCGAACCGGCTCACAGGTGTGGACTTGAAATCTATAGGAAGGGTCTCAGGAAGCTTACCTGAAGGATTAACTGCGCCGGTAATAACTTCACCAAGTGCTGTTCCGCCTTCCATTCCGTTGTATCCCATCCATACGATAGCCTTTGCCCTGTCAGCCCATTTGGACATTTCCACAGGGCTTCCTGCTACAAGTACGATAACGGTGTTGGGATTTGCATCCAGCACTGCGCTTATGGTTTCATCCTGGCCGTAGGGAAGCTTCATGTCTGTTCTGTCATGGTCTTCCACGTCGTAATCATGATCAAGGCCGCCCACGAATATTACTTCGTCATATTCCCTGGCAAGCCTTACAGCCTCATCCCGAAGCTCTTTGCCTTTCTTTTTATCTGCTGCCGAATCTCTCTTCTGTGCCACGGCCTGATAAACATCTGCAATATTCACGCTCTCTGCCTGCCAGTTGAATTCTTCCGTTTTCTTAGGCGGCACATAGTAACCCTTGGTATATTTTACCTGGGTATTTCCACCGAAAGCCTTTGTTATGCCAAGCAACGGAGTGATCTCAAAGAGAGCCTTGATCTCAGCACTTCCGCCGCCATTAGCCTGCTTACGGTTTGCATTGTCTCCGATCACCAGAACCTTTCTCGTCTTCTTCGGCTCGATAGGAAGACGTCCGTTTTCATTCTTAAGAAGAACTACTGCCTCCCTTGCGGTATTCAGTGCCTTTTCCGAATGACTCACTGTAGAATAGCTGCCCCTGTCGCGGTCCTCAACAGGCACTGCCTTGGCCTTTATGGTCTTGCCGCCCTTGGTCTTTACTTCCGTAAGCTCTACATCGATCATGCGGATATAGATCATGAAGCGAAGGATGTTCCTGATCTTCTCGTCGATAAGAGACTCATCAATCTCACCATTCTTAACCAGCTTAAGCAGGGGATCTGCCATAAAATAATTATCAAAATCAGGCTTAACCCCCATCTCCACATCAAGTGCGCTCTCAGCTGCATCCTTTGTATTATGGTTTCCGCCCCAGTCGGAGACGATGAGACCATCATACTTCCAGGTACCCCTGAGCTGCTCATTTAAAAGCCAGCTGTTCTCGCAACAGTGCTTTCCTCTGATAAGGTTGTATGCTGCCATAACCGCACGGCTCTTTGCCTTTCGTACTGCTGCCTCAAAGCCGGGCAGGTATATCTCCTGCAGTGCTCTGTCGGAAAGCTCTACATTCACCATGTAGCGTTCTGCTTCCTGTGAATTACATACGAAATGCTTAACACAGGCAGAAACATCCGACTCCTGTATTCCTTCTATAAGAGGAACCACAAGTTCTGATATAAGGCAGGGATCCTCGCTCATATACTCAAAGTTTCTTCCACAGAGAGGATTTCTCTTGATATTGATTCCCGGTGCAAGAAGCATGTCCTTGCCACGACCTCTTGCCTCCTCGCCCAGCATCCTTCCCGAGCTCCATGCTAAGGAACGGTTCCATGTAGCAGCTATGGCTGAATTACAGGGTGCATAGCAGACCTCATCAGCTGTAGTGCCTATGGTCCTCCATTCATCCGGTTTAAAATCATTCCTTACACCCATAGGGCCGTCCGAATACATGATAGGCGGTATCCCCAGTCTCTCCACTCCGGGGCTCTTAAAAAACTCCGATCCGTGGATCATGCTTATTTTCTCTTCGAGAGTCAGTTCGGAAAGCAGTGCCTCAACTTTTTTCTCTCTTTCTTTTTTATTCATAACGGTCCTCCTGTTTTTTACAAAATCCGTAGCTGCAGTTTAATATATATCGATCCGTCTGTCCGTATCAGTAATTTCCCAATATACGAAGGCTCCGTGCCTCTTCCCTGAGTCCGCACAGTGCATTCCTTACTCCGGGATCAGAAAGGTTTCCCTCAAAATCCAGGAAAAATCTGTACTCCCAGTTTCTGCCCTCTATGGGACGGCTTTCGATTTTTTTCATGTTAAGGTTATTGTATATGAAATGGGACAACATGCGGTATAGGGAACCGCTCTCATCCGGCACTTCAAAGCATAAACTTATCTTTTTCGCATCCTTCACAAATATCTTCCGGTTGCTTACCACTATGAACCGGGTGGTATTTGTATCGGAATGGTTTACCCCTTTCTGTATTATATCAAGTCCGTAAACCTTTGCGGCATGTTCGCCCGCTATGGCTGCCTGGGTGACATCCTTTTCATCCGCAACCTTCTTAGCCGCGAATGCATTGTTGCTCATGGAAATGATCTTCCACTCCGGATGGCTGCGAAGGAAACGCTCCGACTGCATAAGGGACTGGGGATGGGAATAAACCGTCTGTATGGTATCAAGGTTAGTTCCCTCGCTTCCCATCAGGCAGTGCTCTATCTTTATCATCTGCTCGCCGACTATGTAATGCTCAAACTCAGCCAGCAGATCATATATCTCGCTCACAATTCCGGCGGTGGAATTTTCTATCGGAAGCACAGCATACTCTGCCCTGCCCTCATCCAGTGCAAGCATGGCATTCCTGAATGTATCCGTATGAAAAAAATCTGCCGCCTCGGAAAAGAAAGTATGAGCTGCCGCCTCGGAATATGATCCTTCGGCGCCCTGGTAAACAACCGTTGCCTTTTTATTCAGTGCATCAACAGGAGCAAAAGGAAGGCTTCCCTTATCATCTGCAGCCAGAATAGAATACTGCAGCTTCCTGCTGCTTCCCATAAGCTGCCCGAAAAGGTCCTGAATCCCCTGCCTGTACTCCGGCTCCTTTACAAGTCCGGACACGCTCTTGAGCTTGGCATCCTCACGCGCTTTGTCAAATACATTTTTTCCGTTTTTTCTTTTGGACTCGGCCACTTCGCAGGCAAGTGCCATACGCTTCTCGTACAGCTCTACTATCTGCCTGTCCACCTCATCCAGTTCTTTTCTTATATCTTCAAGTTCCATATCTATCTAAAAAATCCATGCCATCAGCCATGTGCTTAAGGCTGTTACATCTTCTCCGAATTCTTCTCATCACAGTACTTGCATCTGTATATTTCCTTTTCAGGATCAGCCAGGTAAAAGATATGAGGCAGCTCCTGCTCTATTGATGTGATGCAGCGGGGATTCCTGCAGCGCATTACACCCTTCAGTTCCTGAGGAAGCTCCAGAGGCTGCTTTTCAAGTATCTCTCCGTCCTTTATTACATTTACGGTTATCGTGTGGTCAATGACTGCCAGCACATCCAGGTTGAGCATGTTAATGTCACACTCCACCTTTATTATATCCTTTCTGCCAAGCCTTTTGCTGTGGGCATTTTTTATGATTGCCACCATGCAGTCCAGCTTATCAAGCCCCAGATGGTAATATATGGACATTCCCTTGCCAACGGGAATATGATCCAGAACAAAACCTTCATCAATCTTTCCGACGTTAAGCATTGTATTTCCTCCTTTAACCTGCCAGTCCGAGAAGCGTTGCAATAAGAGCCATTCTTACATACACTCCATACTGAACCTGCTCAAAATATACAGCTCTCGGATCCTCATCTATCTCTACGGATATTTCATTAACACGGGGCAGAGGATGAAGCACCAGCATATCCTTAGGTGCAAGCTCCATCTTTGTCTTATTCAATACATAGAAATCTTTAAGTCTTACATAATCCTCTTCGTTGAAGAAGCGCTCTCTCTGTACTCTGGTCATGTAAAGCATATCCAGCTTAGGCATGCTGTCTTCCAGCCTCTCCACTTCTTCGAATTCCACATTCATGCTCTTAAGCTTCTCCCGCAGGTAGCTGGGGATACGCAGTTCCTCGGGTGAAATGAACACATATTTATTATTCGGATAGCGCAGCATTGCATTTACGAGCGAGTGTACTGTACGTCCGAACTTAAGGTCACCGCAAAGTCCTATGGTGAAACCGTCCAGCTTTCCCTTAAGTGACCTAATAGTAAGCATATCCGTAAGAGTCTGGGTGGGATGCTGATGACCGCCGTCGCCTGCATTGATCACAGGGATCTTGGAATGAGCCGCTGCAACCATAGGTGCGCCTTCCTTCGGATGTCTCATGGCACATATGTCTGCAAAGCAGGATATTACGCGTATGGTATCAGAAACGCTTTCGCCCTTTGAGGCCGATGATGAATTAGCATCAGAGAAGCCTATAACCTGACCGCCTAAGTCTAGCATTGCTGTCTCAAAAGAAAGCCTTGTCCTGGTGCTGGGTTCGTAAAAACATGTTGCCAGTTTCTTCCTTGCGCACAGATCCTTGTAGTCATCCGGATGATCCTTGATATCCGAAGCAAGGTCAAAAAGCTTATCCAGCTCTTCCACCGAAAAATCCAAAGGTGTCATCAGATGTCTGAGCGGTCTGCCGTCTTTTCCGATCACTTCCATAAATTTTCCTCCCTAAGATAACCGATTAGCGATGATGAAATCACCGTGCGATAAATAAACAAAAAAGAGAAACAAAAAGTTTCTCTCAAATACTGTAAATAATTAAAAAAATATGTGCTTCGACAAGAGCATCTGGTTTCATGAAATTATGTCTGTCACATCTGCACATACTATTCTCCAACAAATCCGTACTGCGGTATATGATACCATATAGATGCTCTACATTCAATAAAAATCACAGTGATTCTTACCCGGAAACACGTGCATGATAAAACAGATACTGCTGCAGTATCCCGGCATCCTTCCGTCCGCTTAAGACATCCTCCCCGCCGTACTGCTCGTCAAACACCCTCTTTATCCACACATCCACCGGTGCAAGGTCAACCCTTGAATAAGCAAAGAGTGCGGTGCAGGAAGCCACCTTTATACCTACGCCGTACATTGCTGTCAGGCTATCCATCAGCTCCTCATCGGAAAGTCCGGCTAAACTCTCCATATCCGGCGCATCTGCAACCGCCCTTCTGATGTATTTCTCGCGGTAGCCCAGTTTAAAAGCCTTCCACTGTTCATCGGAAAAAGTGCGCATCCGCGCAGCTCTCGGGAACTCATACTCGCCCGTGCCGCCAATCTCAAGTCCTGCGCTCCTGCACACAGACTCCACTGCTGCCGTTATGGCAGGTATATTTTTTCTCTGGGAAATAATAAAAGAAATAAGGCACTCCCACGGATCCTGCTTTAGTATCCGTATGCCTTTTCCGCTTTCTGCGGCAGCCCTTAAGTATGTATCGGAAGGATCGATGCGCCGCCTGATGGCTCTGTAATTCCTGTCCAGATCAAAATAGTCATGCCAGATATCGGCAAACTCTTCATCCCTGCAGCTTACATCGTACGTGCCTTTGCCGGACATCTTCATATCCAGCACATGGCCGCCCTTTATAAAGCGGTATGCTCCGTCAGGCAGGAGCTTTATCCTGAAACACTGGCCGCTGATCCTAAGTTTTTCAAGATCAAAGTCATCCGAAATCTTTACACTGTTGATAAACGCTCCCTGTTCTGACATATCCTGACGCCTCAATTTATCAGCCGAATCCTACTATCTCGTTTTTAGGCTTCTGGGTCTTCTTCACGCTGACCGCATGAAGCACAGGGCCCTCAGCCTGGTAATCAGAAAAGTATTCCTTATTTACCCTTGCGGTTATCCTTATCCAGTCCCTGTCCTTTAATTTATCTGCGTCCTTATACTCGCATGCATATCCTAAAAACTGCATATCGTCTGCACAGCAGGTCATGGCAAGACGTCCCGGCACAAAATATCCCTTGGGGAAGGTCTTTGGCTTAAGCACCATGGCATCGAATTCTAAAATCTTGCCTTCGTACCTTTCGGCATGATCCATGGTATCCAGATACCATATTCCGAAAGTCCTTTCATCTAAAACTATCTTGTCCGCCTTAAGATCATAAGGCAGGTCTTCTTCGAATATCTGGTTTATCTCGCCCTGGGCATTCTCGAATATAACATCCGCATTGGCATTCACCGCCTTAATGTTGCGCCTGAAACTTGCCAGGTTGTCCATCACATTATCGCAGCGGTTAAAAATGATAAGCTCAGACTTCCTGATCATTTCAGCAAGCAGAGACCTCATATTCATATAGTATGTCTCGAAGGTGGATGCATCCACGCAGGTAATCTGCTGCTCTAAGTTCCAGTGGAAAGGCAGCGTCATATCCTTCATGTTCCACATACCGTTATACTCAATGATTATGCGTTCCGGATCAACTTCCTTTTCCAGTGCCATAAGCTTTTCAGTGGTGAAATCCTCTTCATCTTCAATAAGCTTTACCACGGTATTGGATGCCTTCAGCACATTTTCCTCGTACTCCTCCTCACCTTCTTCACAGAGGATCAGAAGGGTCTTGCCCTTTATCTGGAAATAGGGCTGGGCGATCGTAAACTTTATGAACTGTGTCTTTCCGCTTTCAAGAAAACCATTTATAAGATATACCGGTCTCATACTTCCCCTTTCCGCTATCACTTCTTAAAAAGTTCTCCAAGCTCCTCTTCGTTGAGCTTTGATCCTATCACACAGAACTTACCCGTAGGCTGGGGCTCGCCCTTGCGGACATTGCTCTCGCCGGGCACATAATCAAAATAGATCCAGCCGCCGTCAACGGAAGGAACCATTCCCTTTGCACGGAGTACTGTTCCGTATGTCACTGCATCAACCAGCTTTGCAAGAGCATCGCTGATCTCTTCTTCCGTATACTTCGCAGCGGTCTCCATTCCCCAGCTTCCAAATACTTCGTCAGCATGATGGTGATGATGGTGGTCATGATCATGATGATGGTGGCACTCGCACTCCTCACCGTCATGATGGTGGTGATGATGTTCATCGTGGTCATGATGATGGTGCTCATGTTCGTCATCATCGTCGTCATGATGGTGGCAGCAATGCTCGTGTTCCTCATGCTCATCATCATGGTGATGATGGCAGCAGTGCTCATCATGATGCTCATATTTCTCAATAACTTCTTTTAAGAGGGTGTCCATAAGGTCAACGCCTTCCATTGTATCCTTTATGGAAGCTCCTGTTATCTGATCCCAAGGAGTAGTTATGATAGTTGCCTTTGCATTATGCTCCTTCAGGATATCCAGGGTCTTCTGAAGCTTCTCGTCTGAGATATTATCAGTACGGCTCAGGATAATAGTTCCTGCGTTCTCAACCTGGTTTACGAAGAACTCACCGAAATTCTTTACATAGAGTTTTGCCTTATTGGCATCAACAACAGTGATGGCAGAATTAAGCTTTGCGCCTTCACCAAGATCTGCCTGCTCAACTGCCCTTACCACGTCAGAAAGCTTTCCAACACCTGAAGGCTCTATAACAATACGGTCAGGTGTAAAACGGCTCATAACATCCTTAAGCGCGGTACCAAAATCGCCCACCAGCGAGCAGCAGATACAGCCGGAATTCATCTCCGTGATCTCCACACCGGCTTCCTTTAAGAAACCGCCGTCTATTCCTATCTCACCGAATTCATTCTCGATAAGCACAACCTGCTCGCCCTTCCAGGCTTCCGCAAGGAGCTTCTTTATGAGAGTTGTCTTTCCTGCACCGAGAAATCCTGATATAACATCTATTTTTGTCATTTTTTCACCTTTCTGCCACTTTAATGGCTATGCGAAGGGAATTTGCATATTCCCTTAAAAACTCTAAAAAAGAGGCTCCCCTTTCCGGCAGCCCCCTTATATCATCAGCCTGCTTTGCCGCAGCACTTCTTGTATTTCTTTCCGCTTCCGCAGGGGCAGGGATCGTTGGGATAGATCTTCTCAGGCTTCTTAACCGTTCCCATCTCCCTTGCTTCCTTGGTAAGTGCCGCACGCTTTTCCTCATCAAATATAGCATTCCATTCAGGCAGGTTGTAAAGCCACTCAGCCTTTGCATCCACCATATTCTTGAAAAGCATTTCCTTATCAAACGCTAAGGATACTTCAGTATTCTCATCCATTGTATCGATTGGGTTTTCTACCTTAAGGCTTTCCTGAATGCCCTCAAGGAATCCTACCATGTACATAAGGGAAATGTCATATTTTTCTGCCAGTCCCTTTACTGTTCCCTTTACTTCAGTATCAGGCTCTTTTAAAAGCTGAGCGTAGATTGCCTGCTCCTTTGCAAAATAGTCATCCCAAAGCCTCTTAAGGGATTCCCTGCTGTGATTCTGTGTATCATAGGCTTTACTGTGCCATTCTTCAAGAAGTGTCATACTTTATCTCCTTTATTTATCCTTATTGCACGCCGGGCTGCATACACACATCCTAAGCGTTATTACCGTTTCATCCGACAACATACTATACCACAAACAGCGTCTGTTATCAATCCATTGTTATTTAAGCCACGAATCACTTTACCTCGCCGCTCATATCGTTTATGACGATGGAAACCATCCCGTTCTCCTGCTTGAAGGAAAAGATATTCTTATCAGACAGAAGGTCCACGGGCACAAGGAGTTCTATGCCGCTCTTTGTAATAATCTTCTGCTTTTTAGCAAGGCTTCTTCTGGTCTTAGGACTTACATACACAGGCTGCTCCTTTATCTCCATATCTGCCGCCTGCTGTTCGTAACGCTCCATAGCCTTTTCATTTCCGGAGAAAACCGTATCCCTGATACGCTTGGGATTAATCTCACCCTCTTCCCTTGCGGTATCAGCCACCACTCTCCTGTATTCAAAGATCTTCTGAGGCGCATCATCCTCATAGCATTCCTTTATGGTATTTGTCATAACATCCTGTATGACTTTTACCACTTCCTTCTCCGACTTCCTAAGGCTTATCTTTAAGATGCATTCAGCCATATAGTTAACATACTGGCCATCCACCATGCACTTAGAGTCAGACATTGAAACCCTGTTTTCAAATACGTTTATGAAGAAATAATCGTATTCTTTCTGGGTATGTGACGGAAGCAATCTGTAGTCTTTTGTCCAGGTAAGCTCACCGTCCGAATTCTTTTCACAAGAGAATTTTGTCTGGTAGTTCAGCTTGAAAAAAGCTATGACAGGCTGTTCATCGACAGTTGCATACACGAAAAGTCCGCTGCCGGGGCTCATTTCAGCCACCTGCTTCAAAAGGTCATGCATCTCGTCAGCCACTACGTCCACGAAGGCATCAAAACCGTCTGCATTCTCAGGAACTATGGCCGCCAGAAAGGATTCCTCATCATATACAGCCTTCCTGGAAGCAACATTGTCATAGTTGTATGCAATCAGCTGCAGTATATAGTCATATATCTCCCCGTCGGGGTCAAGCGTATATTCATTGTAATCCACAAAAGTCGCCCCGGCATCTATGGAGCTGATGAAACATCTGTGGGGCTCTATCTTTGATTTTGTCATTTATATCCTCCGAAAAATAATAATAAATCATAATAACACCCTAAATAATTTTTTTCAAATTTTCAATTTGACATTTTCTTTCGCTTGTGCTATCCTACGGCATGGACGTTTTTCGTCATATACGTGCGTGTAGCTCAGCTGGATAGAGCGTCTGGCTACGGACCAGAAGGTCGTGGGTTCGAATCCTGTCACGCACACAATAAGCCGGTTCCCTTGCGGAACCGGTTTTATTTTTATATCATAATAAACAATGAATATGAAAAAAGATTTTTTCGACAATCACTTTGAGCATACTGACTTAGACTATCCGGTGGGAGTCTATTACATAGACTTGGACCGTATGTACAGTAACTGCGTCCGTTCCCACTGGCATGAAGAAATGGAGATCGATCTGGTCAGGGAAGGCCAGGCTGTCTTTACCACGGGTGGCAACAGCTTTACCGTGTCTGCCGGCGAAGGCGTCTGGATAAACAGGAACCGCCTCCATTCCATTAAGCCCTGCGAGGGTTCCCACTGCGTGATCCTGTCCATCCTTTTTCATCCTTCATATATTTTTGACCATCCGGATGCATTCCTCGGGGTCAAATATTTTAAGCCTCTTATAGAAAACACCACTCTTACACATCTTATGCTCACAAGATATGATCTTTACGGGCAAAAGGCCCTTGATCGCATAAATGAAATCCTGGAGGCAAACCTTAATTCAGCTTTCGGCTACGAGCTTGAAACCAAAAGCAGCCTCTGCTCTCTCTGGCTGCAGCTGCTGGAAATGAGCAACCGCACTGAATACAACGCTGAAGAAGCCGACAAGGTAGCAACTGATGAAATGCGCCTGCAGAACGCCATTCTATTCATCCATGATAACTTCACCAAAAAGCTTACACTGGATGAAATAGCAGATTCCATTCATGTGAGCAAAAGCGAATGCTGCCGGTGTTTTAAGAGATCCATATCCAGCACTCCCTTCGATTATCTGATGCAGCACAGGATATACGAATCGGCGCTCATGCTGCAGCGCGATACCCACGGTGCCATGAGCATTCAGGAGCTTGCCCATCAGAGCGGTTTCAATAATGCAAGCTACTACAATAAGATCTTCAAAAAATATCTCGGCTGTACCCCTATGGAGTATAGGGAAAACATTAAAAAAAGCCACAGGGACGCACTCAATCCCTTTGGCATTCCTCTGGCAAGGCTGTAGCCATCACTCTATCCTTTTCCCGATCACAACAAAGCGCCCAGTCTCCGTCTGATAGGAGCATGTGGAAAGCGTGATGAATTCATCACCGTAAACAGCCGTCACGCCGGTATCATACAGGGCCAGCCGTTTTATATTGTCATAAAAGTAATTGAATTCTTCTTCTGTATTCGCCTGGAAGAAATCATAATACTTGAATTGATCTGAATCTTTCTCGTAAACCTGGGTATAGAAGGCAGCTATCAGCTCATACTTTCTCTTTTCATACAATGAGTCAAAGCAGATGACCGAATGTTCCCTGCCGTAAGCTTCCTTTTCATACCTTACCAGCTTACCGAACATTGCATTCACTATCAGGTGATGTCCATGGATTATCAGATTTGTCCCCGGCGCGGTACCGTCAGTATAAAAGCGCTTCGCAGTTCCCGTCCCCACAACCGAATCAGTATCCATTATCAGCGAACCGTTTGCATTATTCTTCTTGTAGAAATCCCTGTACAGATAATAATTCTCATCCTCCGGAGTCTGCATGACCGGATAGTCTATAACAGTCCCTTCAACATAGAGCCAGCCGCATATATCAGGATTCTGTTCATACAGTGCTTCGTACTCCGGCAGCATCCCCGGCTTGTCATTCACCGTGATTCCTTCCGAGGCATACATCTCCCGCATCATTTTAAGTGCTGCGCCATCATAAGGAGCAGCCACATCATCAGAAACCGCCAAAAAGTCCTCCGATACAGTATCCGCAGACACCTGGTCCCTGACTTCCTTCAGTTCTTCTGTCTGTTTTCTAACTTGCATCACATCATAGTAATGCTTCCCTAAGATTATTATTCCTACGGCAAAACAGACACAGGATACCACTATCAGGATATCCCTAATGGTATCCGTGCTTATATTATTTTTATCTGTATCCCATATCTTTTTCATACTGTACGATCAGGTCCCTGTTTGCCACTTCATAGTCATTAAATATGGACTCGTCAAAATCTTCGGGATCTATGGTACCGTTATACCAGCTCAGTGAATCAAAATATGCCTGCAGGGTCTCATCCTGGAACCTCCTGCCATGCCTTGCAAACAGTTCGTTTCTTGCCAGCCTGCATTCCTCAGCCGTAAGCCCCATCAATTCATCCATTGTATAGTACCTGCTGTCGCTTCCGGGAAGAATGTATTCGTTGTTATTTTTTATGCTGTGGTAATCCGTAGCATAGGTGGACTCGAATCTCTTGTGAGTAACCCTTCCGCCTTCTGCAAACAGATAATTTATTTTGCCTAAACAGCTGATATCCCCCGTAGCATAATAGTCGCTTAATTCCGAATACGGTTCGTAAACTAAAGGATTCTCTCCACGCAGTCCTACAAGCCTTTCCAAACCGTCCTCATCCTCGATCTGCATTGAAATGTAAGAAAAGACATCTGCCGTGTTTTCAAATCCCAAATGCTTAAGTTTGCTCTTGCATACCCTTGCCGCATCTTCCGTGCCTGAATCATCGCTTCCGCAGAACCTTTCATCAAAATCCGGAACAAAAGCATGGCCGTCATAATGGGAAACATAAAGAACATTCTCTATTCCATCAGCAAACAGACAGCTGACCCCCATGCAGTCAAGCGCAATGTACTTTTCATTTTCAAATTCATTGATGCAGATATTCAATTCCTGTATATCACCGCAAATACATTCAAGGGCAGAAGAGTTAACCGCCTCCGCACCTATCACCGCAACCGGCACTGATGCAGAAAGAAACGCCTGAGACATGGCATCAACCTCAAACATCTCAATATATACGGTACTATGCTCCATGCGGACCACGAGCATCTCGCTTCTCATGTCATTATCAAAGTCAGCGATCCTATAAGTCATCACACCTTCTACGCTGTCATCAAATGACTTGTAGGATGGAGAAATATAGCCGCTGTAGGATTTTTCGAAATAGCTAAGCCCTATTGACTGATCCATATCAAAGATGCCACAGCCAGCTATCAGCTTATCTTTACAGTATTTTTCCAGCACATCCGCATCATCTTTTTTATTCAGTCCGGATCCCGGATCATCCGGCAAAGTCCCAGAACCATCTCCTGTATCCGAACTACCGGAAGTACCGGTATCCCCTGTAGAACCGGTGTCAGGGACATCTCCCGGATCGGTATCGCCGCCGGTATCAGCCACCGAATTTTCCCCGGGTTCATCCGGCCCGTTCCCGTTATTTCCCGCAACAATTGCACCTGCTGCTATCACAACAGCCACAACCGCCGCTGCGGCTACAAGAACAACAGCACCTATGCCCGCAATTATCCATGGAACCGGGCTTTTTTTACCGGCATTATTCTGCTGAGGCACAGCCGTTTTCTGTGTTTCATAAGCTGCCGGTCCCTGAGCAGCAGGCATACTCACAGCCGGCTGAACATCATCAGTCTTTTGCGTCACCTGACCCGATGTTTCTTCAACAGGCGCTGATTCCTCTTTCCCGCCCTCTGCCAGGCTTCCGCAGCCCGGACAGAACATCATGCCTTCCTGTATTTCTTTTCCGCAATTCTTACATATCATAAAACCGCTCCCCTCAGTTTCCAGCAATGAACAGCACTCCAAGAGTACCATAACCGCAATGGGACGATATTACGCCCCCGGCCCTTGTGACCAGTACCTCATCAAAATAGCCCAGGTCAAGAAGATAGCTCCGGACACTTTCAACAATCACATCATCACAGCCCGCATGGGTTATAAATACCCTGTCTTTCTTCGCGTTCTTAAGGTCTTTCTCCAGATCCTGCACATACTCAGAAACAACCCTGTGCATTTTGCCACGGTATTTCTTTTCCGGCCTCATAACGCCGTTTGTAACAGCTATACTGGGATGGAGCTTCAGTATGCTTCCTAACATAGCTGTCAGGCCGTTGCACCGTCCGCCTCTATGAAGGTACACAAGTGTATCCACGACAAAACTTGCACGTACCCTTGGAATAAATTCTTCTACTTTTGATACGATCTCACCTGCAGCCATGCCCTCTTTAGCCATTACAGCAGCTTCTATCACAAGAAGCCCTATTCCGGTGGAAAGACTCCTTGAATCCACCACATGGATATGGTCTGTATAGTCGATCTCATCCGCCGCAAGCTTCATCACATTGAATGAAGTAGACATTTCCGATGATATGGTAAAAACCACCACATCGTCACCGGAATCCTTATACCTGCTGAAAACTTCTATTGCCTTATCTATGGCCGGTGCAGATGTCTTAGGGGTAGTCCCATGCTCATCTGACCACTTGTATATTTCATCCGGCTCAATATCCACCCCGTCCTCATACTCTTTCTCACCAAGAATGATATGGAGCGGGATGATCTCAATTCCATACCTTTCCACTAATTCTGCAGACAGATCACAGGTACTGTCTGAAACTACTTTTACCATCTCTTTTATCCCCTTAAACCAAATTTAATCTATGATATATTTTATCTCAAACCTTTTTCCATTCAAGCCCTTTTCCATATCATTCGGTTACTGTATCTGGGCTGACCACACCGACAAGCAGATCAGTGAGATAATGAAGATCGCTGACACTGAAATGTATCATAACAAATCCGACTATTACAAAAAGAGCGGATTAGACAGGCGCAGATAATAAAGCCCTGGCTTCTTCCAGGCTGATTCCTTTTTCAACAGCTATCCGGGCCAGGTCATCATACTCTGTTTTCCGTCTCTCCACTCCGAATCCTGATGAGATCTTCTGATGAACCACGCCGTACTCTGTATCTATTTCTTCGCAATGGCGCTCAAGGGTATATCTTTCCATGACGCAGTACCTTATGCCTATGGTCTTAGTATATTTAAAGATACTATGCACCATTTTTTCCTTGTCAGCATTTTTACACAGAACATGCAGGATCTGACCGGGACGTCCCTTTTTCATATATGCGGCAACAGTATAGACATCCAGCGCTCCCTCTGACATAAGCCGTTCCGTTGCAAAGCCCAGCTCTTCTCCTGTCATATCATCTATGTTACATATCATTTCCGTTATGCTACCGTCCGTATTCATTTCATTTGCAGTACACTCGCCGATGATTGCCCTGACACAATTTGCAGCCTCGAAATCTTTCTTTCCCATTCCATAACCGATGCCTGAAACCGTCATGGCCGGCATACTTCCGAAATCATCCGCAAAGTATTTAAGAAGAGCCGCACCGGTGGGGGTACAGAGTTCTCCCTTTATATTTCCGCCATAAACAGGACAGCCTTTTAAAATATATGCCGTCGCAGGTGCAGGTACCGGAAGCAGGCCATGGGCACATTTTACCTGGCCGCTGCCCACGTGAATCGGGGATGCGGTAACTTTGGGCCGCCCCAGCTTGTCCATCAGATAACATACCGCAGCAATGTCAGCAATAGCATCCATCCTGCCAACCTCGTGAAAATGTATGTCAGAAACAGGGACTCCATGCACATGGCTTTCAGCCTCTGCTATCAGATTATAGACAGCGCATATGTCCTGCTTTATTATTTCAGCCAGATTAAGCCCGGCTATTATTTTTTCTATATCAGCCAGAGAGCTGTGATGGTGGTCATGGTCATCTCCGTCATCATGCATATGCTCGTCTTCTTCAGTGCCGTTAACCCTGACAGTTATATGTGTTCCGCTGATGCCGCACTTGACGGTTCTTTCCTTCTCATAGCAGACTCCAGATATGCCAAAGGAATTAAGTTCAGAAATGACAGTATCCGCATCAGGAAAAAGCTCCGTTAAAGCTCCGGTAAGCATATCCCCTGCCGCACCCATTGAACAGTCGATGTATAATAGTTTCAAGCTTTTACCCCCATATGATTGATCATGTTAGCCATATACCCTGCGCCAAAGCCGTTATCAATATTGACTACCGACACGCCGCTTGCACATGAATTAAGCATGGAAAGCAATGCCGACAGTCCGTTAAACGATGCACCATATCCCACACTGGTCGGAACTGCTATCACCGGGCAGTCTGCCATTCCACCTATAACACTGGCCAGAGCACCTTCCATTCCTGCGACGGCAATTATTACTGATGCACTCATAAGCTCATCCCTATGCGCAAACAGCCGGTGGATGCCAGACACACCCACATCATAGACCCTCACTACCTCATTGCCAAGAAACTCCGCAGTAACAGCAGCCTCCTCGGCTACAGGGATATCACTGGTCCCCCCGGTAGCCACTACAATCTTTCCTATGCCGTAAGGCTTAACCATTTCTCCTACGATGCCTATCCTGGCATCCTCATAATAACTAAGCTTTACCTTTGCCGCTACTATATCCGCAGCATCCTTTGCAAGCCTCGTTATAAGAATCTGATCCTGTCCGTTTGAAAGCATAGTTTCCACTATGCCCAGTATCTGCTCAGGCTTTTTCCCGGCAGCATATATAACCTCTGCCACCCCCTGCCTGACCTTCCTGTGAAGGTCGACTTTTGCATATCCTATATCCTCAAAGGGTTGCAGTCTTAAGTCCATAAGGGCTTCATCAACGCTCACGGATCCGTCTTTTACTTTTTCCAGTATCTCTTTTATGTCTTCGTTCACAGCCAGCCCCTATCCTTCCGGTCTATTACCCAACACCACGCTCAATGTGTTTTGGACGATACTCCCGCCTAACATCATAGTATGATATCGTTCTTTTAAGGTCAATCAGATTTTTACTTTTTATCTGATGCTGAAACCATTATAATAAAAGCATAACAGCAATTTCATTTGACAGAACGGACACCCCCTATGAGAACAGCAAATGGAAAGCATAAATAAATACAGACAAAAAGACCTTTCCTTCTTAAAGGTTCTCATACCAATGATCCTGATAGTTGTCGGCGTAGTTTTATTCCTAAACGGCAGCATCGGCGGAAAAGGAAGCCGTCAGTCCTTCCCGAACATTCCTGAGCCAAAACAGACTGAGGCAACGGGCGGTACAGATTTTGTTGTGTCCGGATATAATGTTCATGCAGACTATCTATATGCCTATGAGATAGAAGCACTGGTAGTACATACAAAAAATTATTACGGAAGTGATTTTGGCACAAAACTCGCGCCAAGGGATCTTGCCCTTGCCTGGGGAAGCGTTGCCAAGTACAACAACACGGTTGATTTCCACTGGGACCAGCACGGACGATGGTACTTTTGGCAGGTTAACACTTACGAAGAACTCTCAACTGTAGGTACTGTAGATGATGTCAACAGGCAATCATCCAATAACCACCTGATAGCCGCTAACAGTTCCGTAAAGAAAACCATAAAGAAAATAAATACCGGGGACCATATAAAGCTCAAAGGGTATTTAGTAAATATCACAGCCACTAATTCCAAAGGCAATCCCTATTACTGGAACAGCAGCACTTCACGTAATGACACCGGCAATGGTGCCTGCGAAGTCATGTATGTCACAGAGGCCACCATTCTGAAATAAACATTTACTTTCGCATTTTTAGCATACTCTTCAACAATTCATATCGTTCCCGCTTTTCCTCTTTGGAGAAATGTACTTCCCTGAACTGTTCCGGGTTGTTTTCATATGACAGTTTCTCATCGCCAAACTGTTCGCTGGTAAGGTCAAATACATGGCCGTCAACATCATTGTAGCAGTGGAAATTTCCGCCGGGTCTTGGTATGCCGTACACTTTTCCGCCAAAGATGTCCTGCACCAAAAATGCAGTTATGGAACACTGTCCAAGGGTTTTATTGTCTGCGCTCCACTTTTCCCTGAGCCTTGGCGCACAGGTTTCTTCACACCATATTTCCGAAAGGGCATCATAAAGATCCCGGGGAGTTTTTATTTCCTTATACTCGTCATTTTTTGCCGGTACTGTAGCCTGTTCCCATCCGTAAAATGCATATCCCATAATCCGTTACGCTCCTTCATCTACCGTTTTTATCTACTGTCCGTATCATACCATATCAGTCACAAAAACATGATATTTCTATTCCATCCTTATGTTCCTTTATTGTTACGGCACCGGACTCATCCGTCCTGAAAACATCCGCCCCATGCTGTCCAAGCCGCTCCAGCACATCTTCATGGGGATGTCCGTATGAATTGTTCTCTCCCACGGATATAAGCGCAATAGAAGGCGATACCCAGGAAAGCCATTTTTCGCCGCTTGACGTATGAGAACCATGATGCCCGACCTTAAGCACCGGGTATCCCCCATCCGGATACTTCAGGCTTTCCCTTATTCCCTCATCCTCAAGAATTTCAAAAACATTCTCTTCACTTTCAACAGTAGCGTCTCCTGTAAATATTCCTGCAAAAGAGCCATGTGAAACTTCAAGGACCTCTGAATAAGAATTTACATCATCCGTCCTATAACCTTCATCCGGATGAAGGCAGAGTATACGCATTCCGCTTTCATCCGACAGCTGAGCGCCTGACGAGAAATAAACCACCTCAACATTATGGCTGTCCGCAAGGCTTATCAGTTCCCCACAGTCATCATGCACACCATAGGCATCCGGCAGTATTATCCGTCCGATTTCAATGCCGCCCATGTCTTCTGTTTCAAGCATCTCAATAAGTCCGCTGGTATGGTCGCTGTCCGGATGGGATATGAACCAGCAGTCCACTTTTGAATAACCGTTGTATTTAAGAAAAGGCATTATCGTATATTTAAACAGATCCTTTTTTGATGAACTCCCACCATCAATCATGCATACCGTTTTTTCCGATGATACACAGATACCGTCTCCCTGCCCTACATCAAGCATGGTCACAGAAAAATCCGAGGGCAGTCTGTATAATAACACAGCAAGGGCAACAGGCATCGCAAGTATCCTTTGATAAAGCTTTAGCTTCTTCCCATAGGCAATGACCAATATAAGAATTCCGTAAAATAAAGCCACTTGCAAAGCACTGGGGACACCGCATATGTAATTGTGAAAAGGCAGTTTATCTATAGTCTCACAGAGAAAGCTGTACATGGACATCACCAGGTGGCATGGCAAAGCCATAATACATCCCGCAGCAGTACTTATACAGCCGACAGCAAGCGCTAATAAGCCCGTTAGCATAAGCACCGTCATAAGCGGGATGACCGCCAGATTCAGCAGCACTGAATAGACCGGGATTTCATAATACGAAAGTGCTATCAAGGGCATGGTAAATACCGTAACACATATTCCGCTGCATACTGCCGACAGCACTGCCCGGAGATATCTGTCCTCAATCCTTATTTTCTGCTTTACGGCAGGATAGAATATGGCCACTCCTCCCACGGCCATATATGACATCCAGAATCCCGATGTCATGAGCTCATAAGGATTCGTAAGAACGCTTGTCATCGCAGAAATCACTAATGCAGTAGGCAGGTCATAACTCCTACGAAGCACATCGGCACCTGTCATTATAAGAAACATTGTTACTGCCCTTACTGTGGATGTGCCTTGTCCTGTCATCTCTGCATATGAAAGCATGATCAGGGCTGATACACATACCGCAGGGGTAACAGGCATTGTAGTCCTCCGCATGAGTTTATATAAGCCAAAGCCTATTATGGAAATATGAAGTCCGCTTATAGCCAGGATATGGGCTATGCCGTTCATGCGGTAAAGCTCTTTTATATCATCCGAAAGTTCACTTTTATCCCCCAGTATCATGGCACGCATAATGCCTGCATCATCCGGATCCATAATACTGTCATAAACATTTCCCAGATAGCATCTTATCCGCCACAGCCACTCCCGGTACAGACTATATTCAGCTGACGCGCTTTCCCAGGCATCAGCATACATATTTGCGCCATATCCCTTATAGAGATAGTAATTCTTCATGTCAAACTGTCCGGGATTCGTGGCAATGCGGAATTCTCCTATTTTTCCTTCCACGCAGATTCTCTCTCCCATGCAGGGAAGCGCATCATAGGTTCTTCCTTCCGTGCCCAGGTAACACACCAGTCCGGAGTCCATTAAGCGGGACTCTCCATAAATTGCTTTATCAGATTTATATTTTTTGGATTCAGCTCCGGAATCCCCGGAGACTTCAGCGATACGAACACCGCTTAAATAGACTGCATAAGAATTGGCCTTGATTTCTTTCCGGCTTACTTTTCCGGATACCATGACTCTTTCACCATAATAAGAATCATATGCATCGTCCGGAGGGCCTGACAGCATAAACGCCATCCAGACCGCAGACAGAAAAGTAATACCGAAAAAACACAGCCGGCGACGCAGCAGTTCTTTCATGATCTACCTCCGCAAAAAGAATTTCGGTAAAAGAACACAATGAAACTTATTCACCCACGATATCAAGATTTCTTGAAAATACCTGTGACAGATCCACGCCATCCCTTGTTATTTCCGTAACATTGCCGTCTATAAGGATCTGTACTTTTCTGACGCTGTTAAGTTCAGCAAGAGAATTGACCATTGAATAAACCGTAAGGTTCATTCCCACAGGCGAGCTTCCTGTTAAGAATTCATTGCTAAGGTCGACGTAGCAAAGACCGTCAGCTACACTTACGGAATTAACTTTCGTACCTTCCGGCATAACCTTTCTGAAGTTTCCTGTTGTGGGGCCCGCGATCAGCTCTTCTATTACGATCTGTTCCCTTGAAGCATCCGTATTCTTGCTTACTTCCCTGCTTATGCTGCGAAGATAATTCTCTTCAGCATCTGCAAAATACAATACAAACTGCAGCGAATTTTCATCCGACACCACCAGTCCCGGATTGCTTACAAAACTGTCCGCAGTCATTACAGGAACCTCAGCCCCCAGATGGTCCGTAAGCGGAAATTCTCCCAGCATGAACTTTACTCCTGATACCTCATCCAGCTGAGTCAGTGTCTTCACCACCGCAGCCTTCACTAAGGTCTGCCCGGCAACATCCAGGCTTTCATACCCTCCGGAAAATGATACGGTTGCAACACCGTCCACCACTTCTATCCCCACAGTGCTCACCCCCAGCTCACCGATTCCCCTGGCAGAGTGATTGTCCGTAACAATACTAAGCACGCTCAAAAGCTCGTACATATCCGTATCCGCGGTTCCTTCATATTTTCCCGGTACCAGCGAGCTGTAATCCGAATCAAGATAATAAACATCATAGATGACCTTCCCGTCATCCTTGTTTTTTCCGCATGACGAAACAAACAAAGTGCCAA
The DNA here is from genome assembly GCA_017635395.1 of Lachnospiraceae bacterium. Taxonomy (GTDB): domain Bacteria; phylum Bacillota; class Clostridia; order Lachnospirales; family Lachnospiraceae; genus NK4A136. The sequence continues at coordinate 58,870 of JAGBLN010000016.1, read as the reverse complement.
CCAATAACACACTCAGTAATAACAGGCATATTATTTTATTTCCGATTTCTTTTGTCTTCACTTTTTTAATCTGCGCCTGATGTATTGTCCGCTATGTAACTCAAGGGAATCCTTATGGTAAATGTGGTTCCTTCGCCGGGTTCACTGTCTACTTTTATCGAACCTCTGTGAAGCAGTATTGTTCGTCTTGCAATTGACAGTCCCAGACCCGAACCGCTTATTTCTTTGGAATGTGACTTGTCGACTCTGTAGAATCTTTCAAATATGTGAGCCTGCTCTTCCTTAGGAATGCCTATACCCGAATCAGATATGGTCAGAGTAAAGAATCTGTGGTCAGCATCCAGATGTGCCTTTACCCATCCAGGCTTTTTATTGTATTTGATTCCGTTCTCTATCAGATTTGTAATAGCACTGGTGAGCTTCAGTTCATCCACATCCGCGGTAACATTCCTCATACTTTCCAGTATTATATCCACTTCGCTTTTTTTTGCTAACGGTCCCAGCCTCTTGATCAGATTCTCAAGCATGAGATTTATATCACACTTCTGGACATCAAGCGCTCCGGCACCCTTATCCATTTTTACAAGTGAAAGAAGATTGGAGATGATCGCATTTTCCCTGTCTATCTCCGCCGAAATATCCTGCATAAAATCCTGATACATCTCCATCGGTGCATCAGGCATCATATTGATGGAATCCGCCAGAACTTTTATTGACGCCATGGGAGTCTTAAGCTCATGAGAGACGTTACTAACAAACTCCTGCCTTGACTCATCGACAGCTTTCATCCTGGTACGCAGATCATTGAAGGCATCCACGATCTCCTCAGTCTCCATATAATCCGATACCACCAGCTCTGAATCCTCATAGGACACTACGCCACGTATCGCCCTGGTTACCCTGTCAAAGGGCCTTACAACTATATTCGAGACAATAAGGGCCACGCCTAAAAGTATCACTGCCGCTAAAAGTTCTATGAGCAATGAACGTTCAGCCTTCTGTTCTACTGCATTAAGAACTGGTTTTGCCGAAACTTCAGCAAGTATCACCGCATTTGCAGACTTCGCTGCGTTTTCATCCTCACCAGAAGAAGAATACACAGGAACCGCAATCTCTATAACGCCCTCTTCCTTATCATACTCCGATACCGACTTGCCCCTGAAAGCACTTATGGCATTACCTGCTAACAGGTATTTTCCGGTATCCACATCAGCAGTATCTAATACGATCCTTAATTCGGAGTCTGTCACGATAAACCTTGCATTGTATACCTCTGCCAGAAGTTCAAGATCCCCTGATATTTCACCGTCAGATACATCTTCCAGAAAAAAACTGCTGCCGATGCGATTGGACAGGATGCGCATCATTGACATGACACTTGAAGAACGCTGTTCGATGGCTGCACTGCGCTCATTGGCCAAAAGTCCTCTTCTCATAATGACAAGGGAACACATGCCGATCAGCATGATGATCAGAAATATGCGGAGCCTGAAACTCCGCAAAAATCTATACTTTAACAGGAAAGACTTACCCTTTGTAGAAGTAGCCTGATCCCCATTTGGTCTGTACATACTTAGGCTCTCCCGGAGTCTTCTCTATCTTTTCACGGAGTCTCCTGACATGCACATCCACTGTACGAGCATCGCCCGTATAATTCTCACCCCATACCAACCTAAGCAGATCATCCCTGCTGTAGATCTTTCTGGGATGCGTAACAAGGATCTCCAGTATCTCATATTCCTTGGATGTCAGATTTATCTCCCTGTCAGCAATCGTCAGACGTCTGTTGTCCGTATCAAAACAGAATTCACCGTTAACAATAAGTGTTTCCTTCTTTTCGGGCTTTGGTGCACGTGTCCTGGACCTGCGTATGATACCCCTGATACGTGCCCGCACCTCGAGCATATTGAAAGGCTTGGTGATATAGTCGTCTGCGCCTGATTCCAGCCCCAGGATCTTATCCATATCATCACCCTTGGCTGTCAGGAAAACTATGGGCACCTCAGAAAATGACCTTACCTGTCTGCATACTTCCATTCCGTCCATCTTTGGAAGCATCATATCCAGAAGTATCAGGTCAAACTCACCTGTTTCTATCTTTTCAAGTGCTTCTTCGCCGTCATACGCTGCATCCGTCTGCATGCCATCAGCTTCCAGCGCATACTTAAGCCCCTTTACAATGGATTTCTCATCATCAACTATCAGCACCCTTACAGACATCTCTCACCTCAGTCACTTATTTTACAGTTATATAATCTTTCAAACTCTCGTATGTGGAATCACCAATACCCTTTACATTTTTTATATCTTCCGGTGCAGAAAATCCTCCGTTTGAATCACGATACGCTATGATCGCATCAGCCTTGGATCCACCTATTCCGGGAAGAGTCATAAGCTCATCCCTTGAAGCAGTATTGATATTCACCCTGCCGTCTGCACCTGCAGAACTGCCGCCTGACATATTCTGTCCCGAAGATACGATATACGCTGCCGTACCGCCTGCCGCTTCTGTCTCAGCATATGTGGGAAAATAATACTGAACGCCGTCCGATACCTCAGCCGCCAGATTGCAGGCAGAAATATCAGTCTCATCGGTAAATCCTCCCGCCATTTCAACCGCCTCATACAGTCTCGAACCGGCCGGAACAGCATATACCCCGGGAACGCATACTGCCCCTGTCAGGTATACATAAAAATCTTCTGTATACTGATCCGTAACAGCACTCTCCCCGTTATCTTCATGTGCTTCATCATCAGAAACAATGCCTGCAGCCACCGTTTCTCCGGCAGCACTGTCATCACTTACCGCATGTTCTTCCGACCGGTCTCCTGTCATGTAAACTTTGGAATCACCGCATCCGCCAAGGACAAGAACTGCCGTCAGCATCACAAATACAGAATAAATATAAGATTTAAAATCAATCATATGTAGCAACCTCCGGTATGAATGTAGATTTATCTACATCTGCAACCGAAGACCTTCTCAGACGCCACATACTCATTCTATTACTTTTCAAAAAAACTAACAACTGTGAATATTAAATTTCAGTAAAATTTAATCAAAAAATAATATTCATCAGAGGCAGGAATTTAATTTATCTATCATTTCATCCACATCAGACTTTTCAATCACAAGGGGCGGAATAAAACGAATGATATTTGTACCTGCATTTATAAGCACAAGTCCCTTATCAAGAGCCTTATTGATGATATCAGCTACAGGATGGTCAAACTCAAGGCCCTGCAGCAGTCCCACGCCGCGATGATCCTTTATATCATCGTGAGCCTTTGCCACTTCGTCAAGCTTCTCATAGAGATACTGGCCAACCTCTTTTACGTGGTCAGTAATCTTCCGCTCCTCAAACTGCCTGAATACTTCCACTATAGCAGCACCGCCAAGAGGATTGCCGCCGTAAGTTGTGCCGTGGTCACCTGCAACAAGTGAATTCTGGCCAACCTTTTCAGTCATCATGAATGCGCCTACAGGAACGCCGCAGCCGAGAGCCTTAGCAGATGTCATCACATCAGGCTTTACCCCATACCTCTGCCAAGCATAGTATTCTCCGATCCTGCCCATTCCGCACTGTATCTCATCCAGCATCATCAGGATATCATTCTCATTGCAGATCTTTCTTACTTCCTTTATGAAAGCTTCATCCGCAGGGTGGATTCCGCCTTCGCCCTGTACAGTCTCAAACAGTATTGCACAGGTCTTTTCATTAACGAGAGCCTTCACGCTCTCAATATCATTAAGCTCAGCGAATTTTATATTTCCTATCATGGGCTGAAAAGCCTCACGGTACTTAGGAGTACCTGTAACCGACAGAGCACCGAAGGTCCTGCCGTGGAAAGAGTGTTCCATAGCGATTATCTCATGGTCCGTCTTTCCATCCTTAAGATATGCATATTTCCTTGCAGTCTTTAATGCACCTTCAACAGCCTCTGCACCGCTGTTGGTAAAAAATACCCGGTCCATACCGGATGCTTTCTTTATTGCCTTTGCAGCCTCTATGGCAGGAACATTGTAGTAATAGTTGGATGTGTGGAGAAGCTTGTCCACCTGGCTCTTTACAGCTTCGTTATATTCCTTGTTGCCATAGCCCAGAGCAAACACGCCTATGCCTGATACAAAGTCCAGGTAGTCCTTTCCATTTATATCATAAAGACGCACACCGTCGCCATGGTCAAAAACTATCTGATAACGGTTATATGTATGGAGCAGATCCCGCTCCGCTTCTTCTATGTAATCCTGCATCATTCCCATAATATCCTCCTTGTCGAGCACTTTGTGCGACTCCGTCTTAATCTATCACTGCATCATCAGGGAATATCATGGTACCGATTCCCTCTTTGGTAAATATCTCAAGAAGCAGGCAGTGTGCCAGTCTTCCGTCCAATATATGCACTCTCTGTACGCCGTTTTCTACGGCATCCACACAGTTACCAAGCTTAGGAAGCATGCCGCCTCCGATGATACCGTTATTAATAAGTTCCATAGCCTGTGAAACCTTTATTCTGGAGATGAACGATGACTTATCATTTATATCTCTGTACAGGCCTTCAATATCCGTAAGGAACGCCAGCTTCTCAGCCCCTACAGCCTTTGCCACTGCACAGGCAGCATCATCAGCGTTTATATTATAGGTGTCAAAATTATCATCCATTCCTATGGGACATACGATAGGAAGAAAATCCTTCTCCAGCATATCGAAAAGGATCTTGGGATCCACATTGGTTATCTGTCCAACATAGCCTATATCCTGGCCGTCTGACAGCTTCTTTTCTACCTTAAGCAGTCCGCCGTCCTTGCCGCTTATACCTACTGCACGGACGCCCAGTTCTTCCACCATGGTAACAAGACGCTTGTTGACCTTGTTAAGAACCATCTCTGCAACTTCCATTGTATCTTCATCCGTTACTCTGAGACCGTTTACAAACTGTGATTCCTTGCCGGTCTTCTTAAGCCACGCGCTGATTTCTTTACCGCCGCCATGCACGATTATAGGCTTGAAACCTACAAGCTTTAAAAGAGTTACATCCTTTATGACATTGCGCTGGATCTCCGGATCAGCCATTGCGGATCCGCCGTACTTTACTACAATGATGCGTCTGTTAAAGGCCTGTATATAAGGCAGTGCCTCTATAAGTACTTCCGCTTTTTTCGCAACTTTTTCGTATTCCCTGTTTTCCATTTTTTCCTCCGAGTCCGGAATTTAAATCCAGCTAATATTTTTATGATCCATCACATATCCTATCACGATCAGGATCTGTAATCAGCATTTATCTTAACATAATCATAAGTAAGATCACATCCCCAGGCTGCTGCATCCTCTGAGCCTTCATGCATATCCACAAAGACGGTGACCTCATCTTCTTTCATTATCTTCAGAGCTTCTTCCTCATCAAATACTATGGGCGTGCCCTTATCGAAAACCTTAAGCTTTCCTGCCCTGCTCACAAAGAAAAGCTCCACATCGTTCTGGTCAAACTCTGCGCCGGAATATCCCATTGCACACAGGAACCTTCCGAAATTCGCATCACAGCCGAATATTGCCGCCTTTGAAAGATTGGATCCCACTATGGCCCTTGCAAGTGTCCTTGCATCATCCTTGCTCTTTGCATTTACAACACAAGCCTCGAAAAGCTTGCTTGCGCCTTCACCATCTGCTGCCATCTTCCTTGCTAAATACCTGCAGCAGAATGAAAGTGCTTCAAAGAACACCTCATAATCCGCATTCTTCTCTGTGATAGTATCGTTGCCTGCAAGGCCGTTAGCCATAAGCAGCACTGTATCATTTGTAGAGGTATCGCCGTCCACGGTGATCATGTTGAAAGTATCCTTGACTACATCTGAAAGAGCCTCCTGAAGAAGTCCCCTGTCAATAGCGAGGTCTGTTGAAATAAATCCAAGCATGGTGCACATATTGGGATGTATCATGCCTGAGCCCTTGCTCATGCCGCCGAGAGTAACAAGCTTGCCGTTTAATTCAAAGCTTACAGCCACTTCCTTATTTACGGTATCCGTCGTCATTATTGCCTTTGATGCAAGAGTTCCTGCCTCTGCCGTATGCTCAAGTATAGGACACATAGCCTTAACGCCTGCAACCAGCTTATCAACAGGAAGCTGCATCCCTATGACGCCGGTTGAACCTACAGCCACGCTGTCCTTTGAAACGCCAAGATGCTTTTCAACCGCCGCAGCAGTTGCCTCGCAAGCATCCCAGCCTTCCTTGCCGGTACACGCATTTGCAATTCCCGTATTGACTACGACGGCACTGAGTTTTCTGCCGGACTTAACAAGCTCCTGGTCCCACTGCACACAGGCAGCCTTTACACGGTTAGTGGTAAATGTACCTGCACAGTCACAGGGCACCTCAGAATAAACAAGTGCCATGTCATATCTGTTCTCATATTTTACTCCTGCCATACAGCTTGCAGCCTTGAAGCCTTCCGCTGCCGTAACACCGCCTTCAATCTGGATAAACCTTTCCATATTTCACCTCCGTGAAGAGATACCACTGTGTGATCTCTCTGCCGTATTTATTATTTATTAAATGCCGTTATGTTCGCCTCATTAAGGGTAAAGTCATAATAGTTAAGATCTTCCCTCTTAGTCCAGCCTATGCATTTCCAGAAAGCATTTCCGATATCATTCTGGGTAAATGCGATAAGGGACACCTTGTTGATCCTTTCTTCCTTAAGAGCATTCATACAGAATACAACCATTTCCTTGCCGATGCCGTGAAGCCTGTATTTCTCCGCCACGCACACATGATAGAGGCATCCGCGCCTGCCGTCATGACCGCACAGGATAGCACCCACCACATGGCCGTCCTCAATGGCAACCACGCTGGTAGTAGGATTTCTCTTAAGGAATCTCTCTATGCCTTCCCTGGAATCATCCACGCTTCGTATACCGAAACCATGGATAGTCATCCACAGTGCTTTCACTTCATCATAATCTTCTATTGTCATTACTCGGATCATACGCTTTCCTCCGGGATTTTAAAGGTTGATTATAGCATATATAGGATTTTTCGTAAATAAAACGAAACATAATTGTCAGGCAAAATTCCGCAAATCTGTGGTATACTATTGACGCCCGTGCGAGATTTTATACGGGCATATAGATACGATTCACCGGCCGAAAGTACTTTCTCACGCGCAAGCTTGCTTGCGATGGGACAAAAGTACTGAAGGGAAGTTTTAACAGCTTAATAGAAAGAGGTCATATAATGTTTTATAAATTATCTCAGACGATAGGACTCAAGGACGTAGATAAAAACTGCAAGGTAAAAAATGTAGCCATACTGGAAATGCTGGAAAATGCAGCCGGAGGCCACTCTGATGCTGTGGGCTATGGCATGTTGGATATAGACAATACCGGCATCACCTTCGTCCTGTTAGACTGGTATGTACGTGTTCTGGACAGACCGGGATACGGCGAAGCCCTTACGGTATCCACCTGGGGACGCCCGGAAAAGAGAATGATGTCACTTATCCGTGATTACGAGCTCAGGGACTCTGATGATAAGCTCCGTGTCTTAGCAACCTCAAGATGGGTGATCATAGATATAAACAGACACCGTATCACCCGCGTCACTCCCGAAGTACTCGAAGCATTCGGTGCGGAAGAAAAGCAGGCATTTGAAACCGATCCCATGGTAAAGATTGACAGGCCAAAGGCAGCCTCAGAAGATACAGCTGATACCGCCCCCGTAGAAATGGGAACATCGATCGTTGGCCGCAGTGCACTCGACCTGGTAGGCCATGTACATAACATTAAATACATAGATATGGCTGAGGACATGATGCCTGACGATATCTGGACACAGGCTCCTTTTGATAATTTCCGGATACATTACAGAAAAGAAATAACCGAAGGTGAAAAGATCAGATTTAACTATTCGTTTGTAGACAACCTGAAGCATGAGATCCGTATGGAAAATGAAGACGGTGAACTCAATGCGATAGTAAGGATGTGGAACACTCCCCTCACATGATCTCGATCTGACCGGATCCTATGATCCAGCAGGCAATACCTATCTGAACTGCCATGATAAGAGGCATGCCATACACAAAATACCAGTGCTTCGTCTTATGCCTGAAGGCATACATGCCTATTATGGATCCCAGGGATCCGCCGAAGATGGCAATGAGAAAAAGAACCTTTTCCGGAATCCTCCACGCATGGTGAACAGCCTTCCATTTATCTATGCCCATGGACGCAAATCCCATGATATTCAGCACGGAAAAATATATGATTATTACTGTAATGACACCCATGGCTATTCTCCCGGTAAATCATTGTTAAAAAACAGGCTACCGAACAAGTACTCCGGTAGCCTGTAATTGTAATTACACGTCTGAATTAGTTGTTAGCCTTCTCAAGCTCCTGGTGCTTCATGCCACGAACCTTGCTGGAAAGTCCGAAGAGATTGATGAATCCTTCTGCATCACGATGGTCATAGAGATCACCGGTTGTAAAGGAAGCAATGCTCTCATTGTACAGCGAGTAGGGTGATGTCTCACCTGCCTTGATGATATTGCCCTTGTAGAGCTTGAACTTAACATCACCTGTAACATACTGCTGTGTTGACTCGATAAATGCCTGAACAGCCTCGCGAAGAGGTGTGAACCACTTTCCTTCGTATACGATCTGAGCAAAGAGATTGCCCATATCCAGCTTCATCTTGGTGGTCTCCCTGTCAAGTATAAGTTCTTCAAGCTGCTGATGTGCCTCGTAAAGAATAGTTCCGCCGGGTGTCTCATATACGCCGCGGCTCTTCATTCCCACTACACGGTTCTCAACAATATCAACTATACCGATACCATGCTTTCCGCCAAGTCTGTTCAGCTCTCTGATTATATCTGAAACCTTCATTTCCTTGCCGTTTACTGAAGTAGGTACACCCTTTTCAAAGTGCATTGTCACATACTCGCCTTCATCAGGAGCCTTCTCAGGTGTGGTACCAAGAACCAGCAGATGGTCAAAATTAGGCTCATTGCCGGGATCCTCAAGCTCGAGACCCTCATGGCTTATATGCCAGAGATTTCTGTCACGGCTGTAAGAATTGTCAGCAGAGAAAGGAAGAGTGATACCCTTTTCACGTGCATATGCAATCTCGTCCTCACGGCTCTGCATTGTCCACTTTTCATTTCTCCACGCAGCGATTATCTTAAGGTCGGGAGCAAGCGCCTTGATGCCCAGTTCAAATCTGATCTGGTCATTACCCTTACCGGTTGCGCCGTGGCAGATAGCAGCAGCGCCTTCCTTGCGGGCGATCTCAACAAGCTTCTTAGCAATAAGAGGTCTTGCCATTGAAGTGCCCAGGAGATACTTGTTCTCATATACGGCATGTGCCTGTACACATGGAACGATATACTCATCTGCAAATTCATCAGTTACATCAAGCACATAAAGCTTCTCAGCACCGCAGGATTTTGCTCTCTCATCCAGTCCGTCCAGCTCGGATTCCTGGCCGCAGTCTATACAAACACAGACCACTTCGTAATCAAAATTTTCCTTAAGCCACGGTATGATGACAGTAGTGTCAAGACCACCGGAATAAGCAAGAATGACTTTTTCCTTCATGATAAGTTACCTCCGTAAGTATATATAAATTAAATGTTTTGTCCTTTCAGACGCATCTATGATACAACAAACACCGTCAGTTTGCAATTATGCCCAAACGCAATTTCTAATTGTCTTTACTATAATGATTACAGCGAATGCTGGTGTCGTATATATCAAACTCCCACTCCCCCTCTCCGGTAGAATATACGCACTCGTATGTATTTTTTATATTGTCTTCATTCAGCTCAAACCACTGGCTGGTCCTGGCTGACTGGTCCACAATGATGTAGCGGATATTGTTCTTTTTTATCAGCGTCCTGAGTTCTTCCGGAGTATCCGCACCGAACATGGCAATTACCTCCGCCTCCCGGCCGGCTGTATCATATCCGGCACTCCAGGCAAAATAGGGCCAGCCATAATAAAGCATTGCACCGCCCATGGTCACATTGTTGATAGCATAGGTGTCAGCAAGAAATATGTCTTTTGAAGTGCTGTGCTCCAGCACCCACTTAGTTACAGGATCATCCCTTTTGAAAACGAAGCCGCTGTTCATTTCATAATTATTCTGTTTCATAAGGCAGTTCAGGTCGTATAGTCCCGTGGATGTCAAAAGAATAAGCGACATCACAGCTGCAAGGCGCATAATGACGTTCTTTTTATCCCACATCCTGCAGAGCATTGCCGCTACGGGCACGGTACAGAGCATAGCGCCTATCATCAGGTATTTATGATTCACATTTACATCCGTTGTCATCTGAAAACATAGGGCAAAAAATATAGGAGACGAAAATGCAATTATCAGCCATCGCCTGAAAACATCTTCCACAAGAAATTCAGCAAGCACAATGAAAAATGCTATGCCGAAAAGCATGCAAAGGAAAAATACCATTCCCGGCAGATTCTTCTGTTCAGCAAGATATCCCGGCTGCCATCTTAAATCCGTCACGCTGCCGGATACAAAATACGCAGCCTCCACTGAACTTATTGCCACCGCCAGGACCGCTGTTATAAGATACTCAAGCCTTCTGTCTGCAGCGAAAGCCAGTACAAAAAGCACCAGCAGGCAGCCTATAAGCACAGCTCCGTTAAAGAAACCGCTGAATCCCAGCAGCACGCCCAGCGCCACAGCCATTCCCGTTTTTTGGGGCAGCCATGCATCCTTACTAAAAATAAACCGCCTCACACTGCCAATTATCTTTCCAGCTCCCGAAAGCCCTGCACCAGTTCCTTTTAAACCTCTTTCTGTTTCAGCCGCTCCCATCATACGTTCCCTCATGGCAAAGCAGTTATCCGTAAGCAGTATCAGGGCAGACAGCATCCCCGTCAGCCCAACGCAGAAGTGCCGCTGGTTCGTAAATACATTAAGGTTGTAAAGCCCCCAGCTTTCATTCGGTGTTTCACCAATAAATGCACGATTATCAAAGAGCGCCCTGTATATCTCCCCAAAACCACTGCCGGCCCGGGAAACAAAGAGCCAGAAAGCCGGGCTGCTCCTGAAGAGAAACAGTACAACGCTGACCAGCCCTGCTGCCTTTCTTCCTGTAAGTTTCACGGCGTAAGCATAGAGAAGCATGCACACGGATGTAAAAAAGAATATGCTTGGAAGATTGAAGGCTATATCCAAACGCATCCCCAGATGTTCAAGATTGCCCACAAAGAACTGGTACATAAAATGATACTTGAGATCAGCACCTGCAAAATGCGAATACTGCGTTGGAAAATTATCGCCATAGGCAAAGGAACGTATCATATCCAGGTGCGTGGCAAAATCGCCGAACACGCTCATTCCGACATAGTACTCATTATCCTTCAGATAAAAAGCAGATATCATGATCAGAGAACCGACCAATCCCGATAGCAGGATAACTGCAGCCTCCATTGGCCTGGTGTTTTTGAACATTGACAGAAAAGATCCCAAAAATGATTTCCGCTTAAGACAAACAGCCGCTATGTCAAAGAGCAGCGCCAAGGCACATGCTATGATATCCGCGGTCGTCAAAGGCTTAGGAACACTTCTCAACACACACGCCGGTATGTATGTCAGCCATGAAAGAATCATTACTCCGGCAAATCCCGAGAAGGGAATTATGACCATGAAATCAGGAACGCCTATCTGTTTTTTGCCATAACTCTTTTCACCGAAACCCCAGAGCATCCCAAAAAAAACCGACAGAAAACAGTATCCGGTCAGTATGCATATTATAAGATAAACTATTGCAGCCATAGGGGTATTATAACAGTTCTGCCGCTAAATATGATAAGATAAGACATATTTATCCGGGAGAGCGACATGTATATAAGTTCCAAAAAGCATATACTTTCAAATGCCATAATGAGTACAGCGGTCGTCAAGATCCTGGCCACGCTTCTGGAAGGAGGACTTCGCCTGCTTTTTAAAAGCAATCCTTCGATCAGTCCCGATATGCTGGACGGTATGCTATGGTATTCCCAGCTGGCTGTATCCTTCCTCCAGATAGTTATGATCGCTTTAATCTTCTTTCTTACATATAAAAGACTGCTTTACTACGTTAACCTGATAGACAAAGAAGACAGAACGGAACTTGGAGACCTTCAGAGAGAGTTTTTAGGAGAAAATCTCGCTTCCCTGTCCGTATCATCCATAAGCAGACTTCTCCAGCTGTGGGCCGTGATATTTGTCGGTGCGGAGCTCATTTACACTTTTACTTCCATTATGTACAGAAGATTCATTGAAATACTTTTGGGTTCCATGAACCTTGACAGCCTGAATAACGGTTCTTTTGTCATGATGTACAATATGACTCACGGATTTAAGTATCTCGAGATACTGTCCGCCATACTTCTCGGCGTGGTAATGACCGGCATCTTCCTTAATGACCGGCTGCTCAAGATATCATCAATCGGAATCCTCTCCATATTCCTCGCCTGCTTCGCTGTCCTGCAGATGCAGACAGTTTTCTTTATGGGACGCGAAGTCGGAATCGTCTGGACCTCAATAATCTTCCACGCTACAGAAACGATAGGTCTGCTGGTTCTGGCACTTTATCTATCGAAGAAATATAAAGGGATGTGAAATACCAAGAATTGTAGTTGAATTACGCTGCAAAGCTAACTTATAATGATAAGAAAATCATGATTTTAAATTTTCCATCGGAGGTTATGACATGGATGACATATTTGAACAGAAAGTCCTCACAGAACATGAGGATGATGCAAAAAAACCGGTAAAGAGCAATTTTGTAGAAAACATAAAGCTTGATACTATAGAAGAATATGAACGTGCTCTTGCACTTAATGACAAAGCCACCCTGAAGCGGATAGAATGGGAACTTGCAACTCTTACCATACATAAGAAAGATCTTATGGAGTATGTGGAGACACGTAAGGCTGCCGGGCTGACTGCTGAGCCTACCAGGGAAGATATCGCCCGTGTAAACGGTGAGCTTCCCATGAAAGAATCCTGGAAGGTCGTTGAGACCATGAATCTTCCCTCAGACGAGGAAATGATGCAGGGCGGAAAGAATCAGAACAACAGAAGATTCCAGCGAGATGACCGCAAACGCCGTGGCTGACATGATCAGTATTGCTTGATTTTTTTGAACAGATGTCATAGAATAACAACTGTCCGGCAGGTGTGGTTCAATGGTAGAACATCAGCTTCCCAAGCTGAGGACGCGGGTTCGATTCCCGTCACTTGCTTGTAAGTTATTTTAAAACCGAATATATAAATCGTTGAAGAGAAGAGTAGATGGCATCATCCGCCAACAGAGATGGCTGCGTATGCTGAGAGCAGCCTTGACGGAAGTCATTGAAGACCACCTCTGAGAGACTCCAATCAAGTCCGGCCGACACCGTTATCGTCATAAAGAGTGGCTGTATTTCATTTCGGATATGCAGCAATTTGGGTGGAACCGCGCAGCATATGCGTCCCTTGCTTTTAAGCAGGGGATTTTTTATTTTACTACACTATATTAAGGAGGAATGATTATGGAAAAAGAAGAGTTATTGGAAGTTTACCGGCATTCTCTTGCACACATCCTGGCTAAAGCCGTGATAGAGATCTTCGGCAAGGAAAATGTGCAGTACGCCATTGGTCCGCAGATCGGTGACGGATTCTATTATGACTTTACCCTGCCCCGGACAGTGGTAAACGATGATTTCAAGACCATAGAGGATAAAATGCGGGAAATAATAAAGCGCCGCGAAGACTGGAGACGGGAGGAGATATCCCGTGCTGACGCTCTTAAGCTTTTCGAAAACCAGAAATTTAAGACTGAGCTTATTAATGATCTCCCTGAGGATGAGCTTCTTACAGTTTATTATACCGGTGATGATTTCGTGGATCTTTGCCGCGGACCTCATGTTGACAATTCACAGCTCCTGATGAATGCAGCTTTTCAGATCAAGTCTGTTTCCGGTTCATACTGGAGAGGCGATGAAAAGAGAGACCAGCTGCAGCGTATATATGTATATGCTTTCCCTGACAAGAAGGAACTAAAGGAACATCTTGCCATGATAAAAGAAGCCATGGAGCGTGACCACAAGAAGCTTGGTCCCCAGATGGAACTCTTTATGTTTGATGAGACCGCACCCGGTATGCCCTACTGGCTGCCCCGCGGATGGAAGATGTACAACGCTCTTATCGACTACTGGCGTGAAGTCCACGAAAGACACGGATACACAGAAATTTCTGCTCCTGTCCTTAACAGCAAGAGCCTGTGGGAGACATCAGGTCACTGGGGACATTACAAAAAGAACATGTTCCTCGTACCCCCTGCAAAGGATAACCCTGTAGACGACAAAGCTTCATCTCTTGTGGATATCGAGGACGAAGATCGCATGTTTGCTGCAAAGCCTATGAACTGTCCTAATGCGATAAAGGTTTATCAGAATAAGCAGCGCAGCTACAAGGATCTTCCTTTACGTTTCAACGAGCTGGATGTGATCCACAGAAGGGAAAAATCCGGTGAGCTCAACGGACTCTTAAGAGTTCAGGAATTCCGTCAGGATGATTCTCACAACCTTATCATGCAGGAGCAGATAGAGGAAGAAATAGGCGATATCATGGACATCGCCGGCGAGATTTATTCTACCTTCGGACTTTCCTATATCGCAGAGCTTTCCACAAGGCCTGATGACTACATGGGTGACATCAACGACTGGAACGCAGCTGAGTCCGCATTAAAGAGGATCCTTGACAACAAGTATGGCGAAGGCGGTTACGAGATCAATGAGGGAGACGGAGCTTTCTATGGTCCCAAGATAGACCTCAAGATGAAGGACTGCATCGGCCGTGAGTGGCAGATGGGAACTATACAGCTTGACTATCAGCTACCCCTTAATTTCGATATGAAGTATGTGGCATCCGATAGCTCCATGCAGAGACCGGTCATGGTTCACAGGGCGATTTTCGGATCACTTGAACGTTTCATCGGAATCATCATCGAGAACTTCAAGGGCTCCTTCCCCTTCTGGTTAAGCCCTTATCAGGTAGGTGTTGTGCCTATCCGTGTGGAGAATAACGACTATGCAAAAGAGGTGGTTGAAATCTGCAGGAAGAACCGCATAAGAGTTGAGGCAGACTACAGTGACAAGAACATGAAAGACAAGATCAAGACCTTCAGGAACTACCGCGATCCTTATGTACTTGTTCTTGGTAACAGCGAAGCAGAGAACCGCACGGTATCAGTCAATATCCGCGGAAACAAGCAGATGCGCGATGTGCCTCTTGATAAGTTCATCGAGATCTGCAAAAAGATGAACGAGACTCACTGTATAGATCTGGTCGAGAGCCAGGAATAGAAAACTGAAATCCCGGTATCAATAAGTATTATAAAAGGCGGCTTTCCGTATGGTTAGCCGCCCTTTTTTCACCCCTTCGGCATCATCGACTTCATCAATGCCAAAAACTCCAGATCAGATTGTGTTAATTTTAGATTTGACTCTAATTTTCTTCCTTCTGGTGTCGTTACAGCAATCTCAATAACACTCCCCTCAACGAGAGCTCCCTGAGATACAGCATTAACGAAAGGAAGAAATTTTGGGTGGTTTGCAGAGAAAGTCTGCCAGGCCTGTGCAATTTTCATCATTTCCATAGGATTCATAACGTTTACATAACCTCCTAAAATCTGAATTTATTATTTCATTTTAACCCTACAAAAACCCAAAGCCGGTTAAATCTGAATTTACAGCTATCATTTTTAAACTTATGTTAATCCATGATTATTAAATCTTATTTTAATTTATTGCTAACACTTTATTAATTCTATCATAAACAATCTATTTGTTTCCAGTGGAACCGCCTTTACGTTTTCCTGTTTTTGGCCTATGTCCGATGAGCAGCATCAGGCTTCTTGGCATAAGTTTCACAGTTCCTTCAGCCGCTCCCACGTCCTTACCAGCTTTCTTTCCGCCACCGGAATAAGCAACCACCCCCCATTTCATACCATCCGGAATGTCCGGAAGTGAGAATGTCATATCTTCCCAGTATGCATTTACCGCGCAATAGATAAATGCATCCTCATCGGTTCCATAATCCGCAGCAGGTTCCGCATACATAAATCCAAATGAAAGAAAAGGAGCATTTTCATCAAAATCCCAGGGCCTGGTTCCGTGAAATGACAATTCCGGATAGCCCGAGGAATTCTGTCCCGTATAATAATCACTGCGCCGCAGGACAGGGTGCTTTGACCTGAATTCTATTAGTGTCTTAAAAAAGTCAAATATATCTTTATTTTCTTCCAGACTGCCCCAGTCAAGCCATGATATCCTGTTATCCTGGCAGTATGCATTATTATTGCCAAACTGGGTATTTCCGAACTCATCCCCGGACAGTATCATGGGAATGCCCCGGCTCAAAAGAAGCAAGGCTGCCGCATTCTTTATCTGCCTGTTCCTGAGACTGTTTATTTCAGGATCATCAGTCGCGCCCTCAACACCGCAGTTCCAGCTGTCATTGTCATTGCTGCCGTCCCGGTTTTCTTCACCGTTAGCCATATTGTGCTTCTCGTTATAAGAAACCAGGTCATACAGCGTAAAGCCATCATGACAAGTGATAAAATTAACGGATGCCTCAGCACTCCTGTTACCGTATAGATCAGGGGATCCTTTAAGCCTCAACACAAGTTCCGGCCCGCATTCTGCAGAACTCTTGACAAACTTTCTCAGGCAGTCACGGTATTTGCCGTTCCACTCTGCCCATCTCCCCCAGGCAGGAAAACTTCCCACCTGATACAGGCCGCCTGCATCCCAAGCTTCAGCAATAAGCTTACTCTTCCCTAGGACCGCATCATGGGCCAGTGTCTCCAGAAGGGGCGGACTGGTCATAGGCGCACCGTTCTCATCACGGGAAAGAATAGCAGCAAGATCGAAACGGAATCCGTCGATATGATAATCCGAAACCCAATACCTTAGCGCATCAAGAATGCAGTTCCGTACTATTGCATTATTGCAGTTCATTGTATTTCCGCATCCGCTGAAATTATAATAGTAGCCGTCAGGAGTCAGCAGATAATAAGTTTTATTGTCTATACCCCTGTATGATATATACGGTCCCTGCTCATTTCCCTCAGCAGTGTGGTTAAATACCACATCAAGTATGACCTCTATGCCGGCTTTGTGAAGGCGCTTTATCAGATTCTTAAGTTCATCCGCAGCCATCCCCATAGGTGCCGATGCCGCATATCCTGCCTTAGGCGCAAAGAAGCACACTGTTGAATAGCCCCAGTAGTTATAGAGGCGTTCCCCTTCCACTACCCTGCTGTTTTCAAACTCATCAAACTCAAATATGGGGAGCAGTTCTATGCAATTAATACCAAGTTCCTTGAGATAAGGAATCTTATCGATAATTCCCGCAAAAGTTCCCTTATAGCGTACTCCGCTGGACTCATCCCTAGTAAAACTACGTACATGTGCCTCGTAGATGACAAGATCCTTCATGGGAATTTCCAGCGGCTTATCACCTTCCCAGTCGTAATCATCAAGGATCACACGGCCCCTATGCTGGAACGGATCATTCGGGTCAGGTTCTTTCCCCCATACCTCCCTTCCGCTCACCAGTTTTGCATAAGGATCCAGCAGGATTTTTTCTTTATCAAAGCGGTATCCGTTTTCCGGGGCATAGGGTCCGTCCATACAGTAACCATACTCCAAATCTTCTATATCTAGCCCGTAAACTATCATAGAAAACACATTGCCTATCCTAAAATCATCCGGAAAGGGAATCCTTGCAAAAGGATCCTTCTCCCCTCGATGAAAAAGCAGCAGTTCACAGAAAACCGCATCCTTGGAAAAAACAGAAAAGTTTATCCCGTCATTTCCAACAACTGTAGCGCCGAAGGGCTGAACCCTTCCATGGCGATATTTTATTCCATTTAGTTCATGCGTGGGAAAATCGTCGATTCTTATCATTCTATAAAATCCCCATATGATTAAATTTTATGCGTCTTCAGCGCCATACATGTTACGAACAGCTGCTATCTTTTTAGCAGCCTGCCTGCCAGTTCACATACAATATAAAGAATAATGTCCATCATAACTATAGTTGCACCTGGCGGAAATGAACATACAACGGATATGCCGATTCCGCTGACAGCACAGATGACTGCCATTATTGACGAGAATAATACTACGCTTTTAAAACTCTTGAATATCCTCATAGCCGACAAGGCCGGGAAAACAACCAAGGCTGATATCAGCAGAGATCCCACCAGCTTCATCCCAAGCACTATGACTACTGCCGTCAGAACGGCAAGCAGGCCGCGGTAGAAGAATGTCTTCATGCCTGTTGCCTCACTGAAATTTTCATCAAAGGTAACAGCGAATATCCTGTTATAGAAAAAGATAAATACTATCATCACCACAATCGAAAAACCAAGACAGATAAATACATCCGAAGGTTTAAGTGTAAGAATGGATGTAGAACCGAACAGCGTCGTGCAGACATCTCCGGATACATTAGACGATACCGAGAATACATTCATTATAAGATAGCCCATGGCAAGCGCTCCTGTAGAAAGCATTGCAATGGCAGCATCACCTTTTATTCTCGCATTCCGTCCCATGCCTATCAGAAGCATGGCCACAAGCACAGTCACCGGCAAAACCACCAGGGTATTCTGGGTAACTCCCAGGGCAGTAGCAACAGCCAGCGCGCCGAAAGCAACATGTGACAATCCGTCACCAATGAATGAATAGCGCTTTAAGACAAGCGTTACTCCAAGCAGCGCCGCACACAACGAAATAAGGGCAACAACTATCAATGCAAACCACACAAAAGGGAATGAAAGATAAAATATAAACTGCTGTATGATATTTCCGTCCATTTTTAACCTCAGTTCTCCGGCTTATGGTATTCTGCCATGTAATGCTTCCTGGTATCTCTCGGATGAGTGTTAAGCCCCAGTTTATAATATGCTTTGCTTCTCACATAATCCTCTGTCTTGCCGAAATAAAGCTGTTTGTGCTCTCCTATCTGGAGTATATGGTCAGAGTCGCTTAATGCCGCATGCATATCGTGGGATACCATGATTATGGTCACACCTTCATCATGAAGCTTCCTTACAGATTCATAGAATTCTTTTGCAGCCTTGGGATCCAAGCCGCTTACTGGCTCGTCAAGTATAAGCAATTTATCTGCCGCACAAAATGCCCTTGCCAGCAAAACCCTCTGCTGCTGCCCACCGGAAAGATTCCTGTAGCTCTTTTTTGCAAGACCTATTATATCAAGCTTTTCCATTGCATCATCTGCACGCTTCTTTTCCTTCTTTCCGTAAAAAGGTTTCAGTCCCATCCTGGAAAGATTCCCGGACATTACTATCTCCCGCACATTAGCAGGAAAATCCCTCTGCACAATTGTCTGCTGGGGAAGATAGCCCACCTCATTCCTCTTAAGTTCATCGCTGAATTTAAGTTCGCCGCCGGCAGGTTTTATAAGGCTCAGCATAGTCTTCATAAGAGTGCTCTTTCCTGCGCCATTCTCTCCCACAATGCAGAGATAATCACCTTTTTCAACAGTGAAATCAATATGCTCTGCAACTATGCCGTCATCATATCCAAGTGTTAAGTCTTTACATTCAATGTAAGTCATTTTTTGTCTTCCTTTTTATTCTATGCAGCTGTGGCCTTATAACCAGCTCCTCTACTACCACACCTTCAGGCCTTGAAAGCACAAATAGCACCGCATCTGCAACATCCTTTGGCGAAAGAGACGCCCCTTCTTCATCATCTGCTTTAAAATCAGCATTCCTGTACAGGTCAGTATCTGTCATATCAGGAAGTATGGCAGTCACCCTTACGCCATGTTTCCTGGCTTCCTCAAAAACACTTCCCGAAAAACTGTATAGCCCCGCCTTTGCAGCACCGTACGCTGCGCCGTGGGGATTTGCATGAGAAATAGCCGTCACAGAAGAAATGTTTATTATTGTTCCTCCGTACTTTTTCATATCCCTTAACAGCATCTGGGTAAGGATAAGCGGTGCTTCTAAATCAGTCCTAACTATTTCCTTTATCTTGGAAGCATTCAGTTCCTCGTGAAAGCCATAATATGCACAGCCTGCATTATTTATAAGCACATCAATTGGATGTGACTTACGAATTTCATTCACACTCTTTTCCAAAGCGTCAGCGTCTGTTATATCACATATAACACAGTGAAATTTTTCGGGGGTTGATGATGATTCATCAAAGTTCCTTCCGATTCCGTATACTTCATAACCGTTATCAGCAAGCGCCCTTGCAATAGCAAGTCCTATTCCTGACGATGCACCGGTTATAAGTACCGATTTTCTTTCAGTTGTTTTCAGCTCGTTTATTTCCATCTGAACACTTTTGCTCCAGGAACACTCTCTGAAATCAGTTTTTCCATATAGCATTCCATTTCATTTGCTATCTTCTCCGGATACTGATAGTAGCCGTCCACCACATCATAAGGATATTGAACAAGTGCGGAACCAGAAAATCTTACACGCATGTTTTTCAGATAACTGTCTGAAATCCTGAAGCTCCCCACGCTGTAGTCCCTTATATGCATAAGGTCGATTTCATTCATGACACGCTCCCACATATCATGATACATTTCACGCCAGTCCTTCACATATATCATAGGATCGAAGCACAGTCTGAAGGGATAAGCTTCTGATCCGTCATTCACAGCAGATGCATAAGATTCCATTCCTGAAACTATAGCACTAATACGGTGTTCAAGATCAGGCGTACACTTCTCATACCTTTTTATGATATCATCCGGCGACAGGGTGTAAGCAAATATCACGCGGTCACACCATTCAATATCTTTCCATAGGTCCGTCCTGGCACATTTGGTTCTTATTTCAATAGTAAGATCATCATGCGATTTTGTGAAGTCGCACCATCTTCTGACATATCCTGCAATGTCCTCCAATGCCATCAGGTCTGTGTCATAGGAAACACAAAGATACACCGGAAACGATTCCAAAAGCGACTCAACCTCTTTGAAGATATCATCAAGATTTATGAATACCACTGGAACATCCGCCGGATACATTCCCTTCAGGTAACAGTATTCACAATCATACAGACAGTTCATCACGCATGAGGTGTAATAAAAATGACTGTTTCCGAAATTCTGGCATACGGGTGCGCCCTCGTACAAAAGACGTCCCGTCTTCCTTGCAAGTACCATGCCCTTCCCGGTGCTTTCTGTGCTGCCTTCTGATGAGACTCTCGCCAGGATATCCTTGTAATGCCTGATGTATATTGTTTCCGGAAAATTAAGCCTTTCCGTTATGCGTTTAACATCAGCATTGTCCCTGATGTCTTCTTCGATATAAAGTTGCATTCCGGAGTTCTGACCAATCCCGACAAAAGCGTCTTCATTTTTCGGCAAGTGTTCTTTCCTAACATCCTCCGGATCATACTGCAACAGTTCACATAGTCTGTCTAAAGCTGCCTTGCCTTCCCTTTTGTCCCTGCAGGGAAGTTTCCCCTCATTACGCAGTTTTTCCATGTAATCCGGAATATTCCTTCCCGATGCATCTGCGTATGAAAAGAGCTGCCTTATACGTTTTCCCATTGCAACGGATGCGTGTATTTCTTTTGAAAAATAATCAACCATCTATCATTACACTTCCGAATAAAAACAACGACTTTGTAACCGCCGTTGTTTCTTCAGCCAAATATAACTGTTACAAACAATGACGCTTATATTTTCTTCATTATCGTAAATATGTTTTTGCCATCCTCATTCCTATAACTTACATGGTCCATGCTTTTCTTTACCATAAAAATTCCAAGGCCGCCTATCTCACGCTCCTCTGCAGGTTTTGTCACATCAGGTTCAGGACGCTCCAGCGGATTAAAGGGCTTTCCCGTATCAATAAACTCCAGCGTTATCTTTTTTTCATCATCATCTTCAACTGTCACTCTTATTAACGCCTTATCATCCTCCTTCAGTCCGGAGTAAAAAATGATATTTGAAAAGATCTCATCGATAGCTACATCGATGGATATGATCTTTGCCTCTGAAGCCCCTTCATCACGCATGATATTTTCTATGGCTTCATTGAGTATCCCTATGCTTTCTGTTTTTACATCTACATTGATATCAAATTCTTTCATACTCTAACCCCTAACCCCTCGTAATGATAACGGTAAAGAAAAATCATGTGACTCATTCCATATATTTTTTAAAATCAAGGCATAACATTGTAATATCATCAAACTGCGGTGCCTCACCTACAAAAGCATTTATATCTTCAAGAAGACCTTCTAACAACGGCTTTGGAGCAAGATCCCTGTTTTTATTAAGGTACTCGTTAAGTCTGGCCATACCATAGAGTTCTTCCTTTGCATCCGTTGCTTCAGGCACACCATCTGAATACTGGACAAGCCTGTCACCCGGCTTCATCTCAAAGCTGGCCGCAGTATACGGTATCCCCTCCATTCCGGCAAGAACGAACTGCGGGTTGGTCTTCTGCTCCACATACGCATACTCTCCATCCTCTACCCTCTGCAACAGGAAAGGATGCTCATGACCGGCATTTACATAGTCCACCCTTCCGGTCTTTAAGTCGATCACAGCTTCATAAGCAGTGATAAACATCTGCTCTGAATTATTATCGCACAGCATGTTGTTAACTTCGTAAAAGACTTCACCTAAATTGTCTCCTACATTTGTGTGGTCCTTTATTAAAGTCTTTCCTATAACCATGAACAAAGCTGCAGGAACGCCCTTGCCCGATACATCAGCAACAACTATAGCAAGATGGGATTCATCCACGAAGAACATATCATAAAAATCTCCGCCCACTTCCTTAGCAGGTTTCATGATGGCATATATATCTATTTCATCACGATCCGGAAATGCCGGGAATTTATTCGGAAGCATGGAAGCCTGTATTCCCGTAGCAACAGACAGTTCAGCTCCGATCCTTTCTTTTTCAGCAACAACGCGCTTAACTTCCTCTGTATAATTTTCTATACGCTCTGCCATCATGACAAAGGAATCTGCTAACTGCCTCAGCTCATCATTATAGGGATAGTCCTTCTCGTCTATCTTTATTACCCCATGGTCATATTGTTCAACCGTGTTGTAAAGTGAACTGAGCGGTTCAATCACGCCCTTTCTCACATGAATGAGCATGAAAAGAATTATCACTGCGGCACATAACAATAATACCGCTGCAATCTGGAGCATAAAACTATTTATATCATGATATATGTCATCCAGATAATAGTCAGCTTCTACCACAAGCCGTATATCACCGTTATTGTCAAACACGGGTGCCCACACGCTTATGGATTTTCCGTATGTGGAATTGTTGTTGTAATTAACACCTACAGAGCCTCTCTTCTCCTTAAGCGCCACCACCAGTCCCTCATACTCCGTCTCACCGTAATCAAAACGGTCACCGTATGAAGAGATTCCTGACATATCATCCCCTTCCCTGACAGAATCGTAAACATAGACAAAGTGATCGTCATAAGGTACAAACATATACAGGAATGAGATATTCGGGAAATTTGTCTTAAACATATCAAGATAATCACATGTCACTTCAGCATATGTGTCTTTCTCTCCGGTTTCCGCAAAATGGTCTATGCCGTCATCCCACGCTATGCTGTCCGCAATGGTATTTACCGCTTCCTGGGCAGACTCGCTGTAAAAATCGATATAAGTGTCCCGCAAGGCAAAATATGCCACTACCAGCGTAATGCCAGTCATGATAAGCATCATTATGACGAGTGTTAAATTAAGCCTGTGTCCTAAACTGCCATACCTCTTTTTATCTTCCATATTCTACCTCCTCAAACCCCTTATCTTTTATTCCACTTCAGTCCTATGCAATTCGATGCATGCACTGCAGCTACAGTGATCACCGCATATCGGACATGTCATTCCGTATTTATCCAGATCCTTATAGAAGTCCTCTATATACTCGCGGTAAACCACTCTGCCCAGACTAAGGACTGAATCTTCTGCCGGGATATCCCCACCCGGATATATCCAAAGTTCTGTGAGAATATATTTTGCTTTTCTCTCGCACATAAGCTTATAGCATTCCTCAAACATCCTATGGGAAATGCCATTTCCTCTATATTCCTCACGCACAACTACTGCATCACCCGTGTATGCTATATCATCCGCAACTATGGCTCTCAACCTTTCCTCAAGTTCAGGATGGGGATATGTAAAGTCAAGCCCTTTCGCCATAGAAGCAAATCCAGCCATCTTATCTCCATCTACAGCCTTCACTCCGGTGTAATCACACTCGACATACTTTCTCCTCAGCTCCTGCTCTACAAACTCGCCGTCATTAAGATACTCTTTATAGAGTTCTATCATACTCTCGAGATCATCATCATTTATGTGCAAATATTCAATCATTAGCCACCCCCGGCTTTTTATTTCTCTTCAGTAGCTTTCCTACGCTGTTCTTATCAAAAGTAAATATAAGGAATAAGATTACAAGCACGCCCATAATGACCATGAAATTCCTTATTCCTTCAACCATACCGAAAGAAAGCAGGAATCCGTAAACTATAGGGCCCAGCGTCTGTCCGGCACTTTCCATCATGGAATAAATTCCCATGGCCTTTCCGCCTCCATATGCCTTTACCTCGTTCAGTTCGCTGAAATAAGTATACTGGCAGGTGTATGCAAAGGATATGATCAGCGATAGGATGACCACTCCGACGATGGCTGAATATACAGTAGGGAATACAACATATATAGCCATATTCGCAGCCATCAGTATGCTTGAACAAACCACTGCGCTGCCTGCACCATATCTCTTTATCATGCCGTTTGCAATATACGGTCCAATATACAGTACAACCATTCCGCAGAGCAGGTAAATCTGTCCTATCCTTGTTTCCGAAATTCCCGCACCATCCGCAATGATAGGGAAAAAATATTCCCTATAGGACAGAGACATCATAAAAGGGAGCAGTATCATCAGGAAAAATGCCACAACTCTCCTTCTGGTAAAAAACCATATAAATGACTTGTGTGCATCACCGTCTTCATCTTCTTTTTCTTTGGCTGATTCCTTAGCCCTAATTGTCGCAAGCAGGGCTTTTTCTTTCTTACGGAAGGGAACCATGAAGAAGGAAATAACAAGGCCTAAACCTAACAGCACTGCACCAACAATATATATAAGTTTATAACCGCCCATAGAAAGCAGCACGGATGAAATACCGGCACCTATGGTCACTCCAGAAAGAGTTCCTGCTGAAACTCCGGCAAATGCCTGCTCGGAGCTTTCTTCACCGTCAGCCTCTGATGCGGCAGTATTACACGACACATATACGACTCCCATGCCCATTCCTATGAAAGCCTTACCAATGAGTACGCCATAATAATTTCCACTGGCAAAACAAATTATGAAACCTGCAGCCTGAAGGGCAAATCCGGTTATAAGCGCAAATTTCACGCCAAATTTTTCCGCAAATCTGCCTCCCACCATTGAGAATATAGCCATAAGCAGCAGCTGTATTGACATCGGCAGCGCTATAGCTACGCCACTTGCGATAGGAAGGGAACCGTCATACAGTTCCGTACAAAGCAGGACCATAAAAACATCCTGCATGGAATCTGCCGCATAAGAAAGGAACATGAGCGTCCTTAAGGGAACACGCGACGGCATATCATTTGCCTTGATTTTATTTTTCTCAATTCTCTCCTCAACAAAATTAAACAGGAACAGGAACTCAAGCATGAACATAGTCATGACAACGGCGCAACAGATAACATTAAGTACCATTTCCTGTATAAGTTTTGTCTGTTCTCTCTGCATCTTGTCAAGATTCTGACCCACTTCAAGAAGTGCCACTATCCTTCCGGAAGAATCCCTTACAGGCTCAAGTACAAATGACCAGGCACCATAACTGCTGGTTTCAGTTGTATTTATCGGCGTTCCGGTCTTAAGTACCTTGGAATAGTCATTATCGCCAAATTCATAAACAGCACCACCCGTGGCGACTGTCTCCTCATAATCCATAACAGAATTGATGTTTACCTGATCCGTAGTATATATTACATAATAATAATAGAAGCCACTGGCGTACCCCACTTCTATCATTTCATCAAGCGGCTCCTTGACTGCAATGAAATCCTCACTCCCATAGGAATCAATCGAATCAAGACTAACAAGCCTTTCAGTGTCTATCGCCGAGAGCATCAGTTCGGCAAATACCCTTACGCTGTCGTTCCTAAACTGTAAACGCTCATTCTTTGCCTCACCCATCAGTATGTATGTGATAAAAGTAGATATGAGAACGCTGGCAACAACAACCATCAGAATCCTCAGTACAGATTCATTCTCCAGTGCCATAAACAAAAGTTTGACACCGGCAAAGAGCAAAAACAGCAATCCCAGGACACAAGTGAATATCATCACTATCCAGACAATCACAGTCATATAGAAATCATTATTGGCCAGCATATTGACATATTCCAATGAACCAACATCGGAAAATGATGACCTTACTACTGCAGTATTATCAACACCTACAAACAGGTTTGCATCTGCATCCACACACATCTCATAAACCGGGTAACCTGTCTCCATCAGTTCCGTTGCTTTTCCGTCACCATGAAGATCATATGCGTATATAATGCATCTATTTGGGTCAGAAATGTAAATAACTTCATCTGCCACATCCAGTGTCCAAGGATTCGTTCCTTCAGGAAGATCTATGTCCACCCCGGTCATATCGCCACTATCATACTGCACTACACTGCCATTACGATAGGCAACCACAAGTCTGTCATGCCCTGAGTCATACATAGCATCGTTTATCTTCATCCGTGCAGGGACGCTGCGGCACATCACGGCATCACGCGATGCATTGAAAAAATAAACCTCAATGTTCTCACCCGTATCCCTGATAAAATATATTGTTCCCGCCTCATCATAAATTGTCTTTATAGTACTGTACTGAAGCGGTCCATCCTCGACCTCTGTATAATCCCTTTCCCAAAGAGTCTCATAACCCTTATCTCCAAAAAGCAGTATTCTCTCCTTGTCTATAAGATTGCCGCGGCTGCCATATTCAACATCCACAATGTAAAGATTCTCCGCCTCATCCGCTGCCAGATGCTGCGCATAATAGAAACCGTATTCGCCCTCTCCGCCTGTCAGTTCATAATCAATCCTGTCATTTTCATCCATCACAAGCACAGTCTTCATGCTCCGGTCAATGACAAGAAGATGCCCCGTTGCTCCCACAGTAGCCTCACTCGCCGAAGTCACTTCATATGTCAGTCCGTCATCAAGATAATCATTAAAAAAGCTTAAAAAAATCAGTAATATGAGCAGTACAAAAAAACATGCCAGCACAAGCACGCGGTTTTCTGCAAGCTGTTTTATCCTTTTTACCGACTTAGTTCTTTTGCCCATCTTATATGTCCATTCAGTTTAAACAAAAACAAAAAATTAACACACAATCAACTAAATATGGTATCATAAAATCGTTGAAAATTAAAGATAACTATTCAGGGTAGCATCAGGTACCCATTGCTGATGGCATATCCAAAATTAGCTTTCAGTATAACGATTATTCAAGGAGTGTATCCCATGAAAAAAAGCCATGCCAGTCTTTTATTGCCCGCTATACTGCTTTTTATACTTACATTATTCGGGCTGTTCAAATTCGATGTATTTGTAAATATAATACTGATCACCCTTCACAGCATCCTGCTGATAGTAATGTGCTGGCTTAATGTTTCAGAATGCAGCGAAACAGTGGAAGATGCTTCCAATGACGACGAGTTCGAGGAACTGCAGCGAAAGAACATTGAATTAAAGAGTATGCTGCAGATAAGCGAGAAAAACGTCCAGGAAAAGGACGAAGCACTGACCGGCCTCAGAGAATTCAGCGAGAAACTAGGACTGGAAAAGGAATCCCTTGAAAATGAAATCATCGAACTGAAAAGAACAAAATCCGAGCTGGAGAAAGAACTGGAAGAAAAAACAGCTGTCAAGGCACCTGCGAAGGCAGAACCCGATCTTTCGTCCCTGCTTCCTCCTATAAGTGAATCAGAAACAGCTACCGTAGATATAATCGCTATTGCCGGCGAGGCAGTCAAGGAACTTACTGAAAGCGCAAGAGACGCAGGACTTGCCATCCACATCTCAACAGCAGCTGAAAGCATGATGGTAAAGGCCTCACCCACAAGAATGAGGATCCTTTTCAAAAATATCATCGATAATTCTATAAAATATATGAAGCGCGCCGGCTCACTTACCATTACCATATCCAACATAGGAAGCGACATTTTCATTGTAATGAAGGATACCGGCGAAGGTCTTTCAGAAAAGGAAACTGACAGGATATTCGAGCTGAACTATCAGGGTGCAAACAGAATAAGCGGCAACGGACTTGGGCTCACCCAGGCCCGGGCCATAGTAAATTACTACGGCGGCACGATTTACGCAAGAAGTAATGTAGGCGCAGGAATGGCTATATACATCCAGCTTCCCACAACCTAAAGACAACAGTCATACAAAAGGCAGAATATGGATAAGAATAAAAAAATACTATTTACAGGAATATGGATTTATCTTGGCTTGGGCTGTTTTGCAGCTTTACTGTACTGTTTTTTCCCGTCGCTCTCAAGCAATGCCAAAGACAAGTTTGAAAACAATACCACTATAGTAGTGGACACTGATATGCAGGCGGAAAACATCATTACAGATACTCCTGCTGCAACAGAAGAGACTCCGGCCCCCACTGAAGAAACGGCTACGCCTACTCCGGAACCCACAGCTGAACCTACGCCCGAACCTACTCCGGAGCCTACAGTGGAAGCAACGGAAGAACCCACAGAAGCACCAGTAGATGACAGCATTGTGGGCCCTATATATCAGGGAACAGTAAATACCGGCGGCCTCTCACTCTGTATGCGTGATGAGCCTTCCCTGAATGCTTACGTGCTGACACAGATTCCCAACGGCTCCATGGTATACGCTTTGCCTACGGAAGAAGAGTCCTGGTACCAGGTAATAACTGCCGACGGAAAAAATGTCGGATATAGCTACAAGTACATCAGCCTTACTGAGATAAGTGAAGATGATCTTCCTGATGCCGTTAAAGAAGCTTTAAAAAATTCACCTGAAGAAAACACTGAAAGCGAAGAATCGGAAAATGACGATTCAGAAACACCGAAAGGCTGAGCGGTTTTATTCTTCAATATAATGCCCTGTATGATCTGACAGGACAAACTCTTTATATATCAAACCTTCTGTGGCAGCTACATTGTGGGTAGCAACCACGACAGTTATACCCTGACTTCTGATAATACTGAAAATCTTCATGATCTCCCTGGAATTAGCAGGATCAAGATTGCCCGTAGGTTCGTCAGCGATCAGCAACCTGGGGTTATTCATGAGCGCCCTGCCTATACAGAGCCGCTGTCTTTCACCGCCGGAAAGTTCCAGCGGAATATTATTGAATTTATCCTGCATTCCCAAAAGAGTAAGAATGCTGGTGATCTTCCTTTCAGACTCCCTACGGCTCAGGCCTACGACCTGACGAACTATATCAAGATTCTCATATACCGTAGATTCCTCTAACAGCCTGAAATCCTGAAAGACCACTCCCATATTTCTACGATAAGCCGGCAGGTCCCTGTCCTTAAGCTTTGATATATCCTTGCCGTCAACAAAGATCTGGCCTGAATCAGGCCTTAATTCAGCGGTTATCAGCTTGATAAGCGTGGTTTTGCCCACGCCGCTCTCCCCTGTTACCAATACAAAAGAACCCGCATCAACCGTCATGTTGAGACCGGAAAAAACGGGTTCCTCTTTATATGCAAAATTTACATTTTTAAATTCAATCACTGTATTGTCAAAATATTCTTAAATCCGGTCATCTTAAGTACTTCCATCACTGCATCGTTAACATTCGTCAATACCATGGAACCACCCTTTGACTGGGCTGTTTTCTGTCCCAGCAGGAGACCGCGCAGTCCGGCACTGGAAATATATGAAACCTCTTCAAAATCGAGAACGATGTTACTGCATTTCTGAAACGCACCAAGAACTGCATTCTGAAACTCAGGTGCAGTATTTGTCTCGATACGTCCCTCTATGGAAATGACAAGCTTGTCATCTACAAATTCATCAGTAATTGTCATCAGATTATACCCAAATTTAGTTCTACTTTTAGTCGTCCTACTTTGTAAATCTTAACGATTCATTATAATATATTATTTTACCTATGTCAAAATCACAACCACAACAAATCGTTCTTATCACTGCAGCTTTATCCTATCACTGATACCCACGTTCTCATCAAGAATAACAGCCTTATCCTCAGGCAGGTTTGCATTCATATCAAGGTAACTGCCGAAATCCATAACCGAGCTCTCTCCCAAAACATCAATATGCAGGACCGTCCTGGCAGGAACAAACTGGTTTGCTAAGAAAAGCAGCTGCTGGTACATGGTTTCGGACAGGCGCTTTCTCACTAAAACGTCTACATCAAAGGGTCCTCTTTCAGCATTTCCATAAGGCAATCCTTCTACAATGTCATCCGTAAAGTTTATATTCTGGTTTTCGATTATCCTGACATCCTCGCCTAAGATTATCTGAAACACTCTTTCAAGCGCATAGCGTGTTCCCTTGTATCCGGTCAGGGTATACAGCTCTTTTACAAAGGTCCTCAGAGTATCTTCAGGAAGGAATTTACTGCTGATTTCTATTCCCATCCACGAAGCATATACGGGAAGCAGTTCAACCGGACAGGTATCAAGATCCAGTATCTTATCAAGCTCTTCTATCTCATCCTGGAACTCCCCATGCACAGTCGAAAAGATCGACATATACCTATGGATGAAAGAATTCCTGTCCCTGTATATTTCAGGAAGCTCTTCCATAAAGGTATCTCCATGCTGATAGACTTTCATATTCTCCAGTATACAAGAGCCGGTTTCCTCGATTGTTATCGCAAGATACAGATACCTTCCTTCCAGTGAATAAAGCAATACATCCTTCATTCCCTTGGTACACTGTATACTATCACGCCTGAAGAACTCTATATTTGAAACATCGTCTTCCGGAAGCTTATCGTTAACAGCAAAGGCAAAAACAGTGATCAGCATATTTGAATCCATCTGCGCTTTAACTGCAAAACGCCCCCACTCGGAATCTTTCTTTCCGCTATCTATGGGCTTAAAGATAACAATATTTCTGTATACTGACTCATCAGCAACCAAGGCATCGTCCTGAACAGTAAACCCTTCCAGAATAGCATCTTTTATTCGGTTTCTCTTAATGGAATAAGTCTTTCCAGCCATTTTTCGCCTCCCTGTCAGTCAAAAGTAACGGCATTTACATACAATCTGCCGGGATAAAGCAGTACATTCTTCTTAGGAACCAGCTCAGACTCCGAAACTTTTGCCGAACCAGCCCTCTGAACAGTCATGGAAATATCCGAAACATACTCAACGCATTCAAGTGATTCCACATTTCTTATAACGGTTTCGTACTCCAGCGGATCACCGAAATTACTGTCGCCATCCACATAACGAATACTATCACGCAGAACTTCTTCTATGCTTTCCTTGTAATTATCGAAATAAGGCTTAACATAAACATTTATACGTATGTCCACACCTACATACTCAGGATCAAGTATTTCAAATTTGGTAGTAAGTATACGCCTTTTCTCAAGGTACTCGGATATCAATTTCTTATATAACGAAGAAAGCTTTGGATGCTTCGCCCCAATTCCCGGCATTATAGCTAAGTAAACCGTATTCTCTGCCGACTCAGGCCATGCCTTTACCTTTCCTATGCAAAGCCCGGGTGTTTCCCTGACTATACGCTCATAGTCTGCACCTGTTACTGCAGTGTTTGGATTATCCATATCCAATATCAGACGCTTTCTGACATCTTCAAAAGACTCTCTGAATGCGCCGCCAGTACCTGCAGAACAGTTCCTGAATTTAAGTCCCGGCAGGGCAGGGGAAGTGAACTCACAGCCTGAGCGGATATTTCCTGCAGAACCCCTTGTTACGGAAACACAGCCCATGAAAAGCTCTGCTCCGATGAAATCTCCTGCATCCTCTATCACTATCCTGCCAGTTTTTTCAAGCAGATGGTAATACAGTCCGTTTTCAACAGCCTTGTCAGGCCTTACGAAATCATACAGGTATTCACCGTTCTCGTCTTCCCTTCTGGCAATCAGAGTAAAGCTGTCCTTAACTACATTTTTCATCGGAAGCCTTATGGTCTCGTTATCATAGCCATAAACCGTTCCGACGCGGTAATGCTTCATTACATCCTCTGAATAGCTGATTATCCTTATGGGCTCTTTATAGTCACCCGGTGCGTAGCCAAATTTTTCTTTACTGAAAGAAACCTTATAGCTTACACCGTCATCACCGTCTACATCACAGAATCTTCCTGTGCCTTCGCTGCCGTTTGCTATCTGGTAACGCCTATAGGAAGAACCCTTTTCCTCTTTACCGAATATCAGAAAATACGGTTCCTTGGAAAGGATCGATTTAAACCTGAATTCCTTTTTTGACTGTATAATAAGGGATGCGCGGGTATCCTTCTGCCATGCTTCAAAAAGGAAGCCGTCTATCTGGTAAAACTCAGGGGTCACATCATAATCAGCCCTTTTTACTCTCACCCTGAGACAGAATCCGCTTTCATCAACCTTTTCAAATAATGCGGGACTTCCCTCAGGCATACGGATCTTTACCTCGCCGCTTCCCATGAAACCGGCGGTATAGTCATGCACCTTTATCGGCAGAAAACCTGCTGCGGTATATATTTCCCACTCAAGGGACGCAAAAACATCATTTGCCCTGTCAGTAAAAGGGGTACGTCCTTCCACGTCACGCATAGTGAAATAGAAAATGCACTCATTTCCTGGAGCAGGCAGACCATCGCAGATAAAATAAAGAGCAGCACCTTCACTTACCTCTGAACCAAGCGCCTGTATGGGAACAACCGCATCTGCCTGAGTAAGGGTAGGCAAGAGCTTAAAATCTTCCTCGTTATCTGAAAAATAAACGGCATTCAGATGGCTTAAGCCTATATCCAGCTCCTTGCGGGTCTCAAAGCACATATCGCCTATCATGAACTTCTGAGAATCATCAATATGAACTGAACGTTCTACACCATCTGTTGTCAGCAGAATACGGGCACACTTCCCTTTCTTAGGCATAAAGCCGAAGAGTTTCATCAGTGCCAGTCTCTGCTTATCGGTAACCGCAGGAATCGTAGCACCCTGTAGGGCAACTTCATTTAAGAGTTCCTCCAGTATGGTTATACCGGGGTCAGAAGGATTGTAATTCGTCCACTCCTTTGAATACATGGGAAGCCTTATAAGGGCATCCACGTACCTCTCCGTTAATTCTCTGTTTTTTTCATTTCTGATCTCAAGCAAGGTTTTCGCCCTCCCCGCCTTCAAAATTTACGTATATATGATGTTTTGCATTTCTTACACACATATCCGGTCTTATAGCCAAACTGTCAAGATCGGTCTCATGCTCTCCGGTTTCATCAGTATATGTAGCAGAAACCGTCATCTTTTTAAGGGATGCCATTCCTCTTACCGAATTGACCTTCATCATTATCTGTGAACGCTTCGGTATTACGCCTATTCTCCAGCCGTCTCCCTTTCCGCCGCTTACAGGATCAATATATTCCTCAAGCTCATCAGCTATATGCTCCTGCAGTTCAAAACAGTCTTCAAGATCATCCACATCAAGC
Source organism: Lachnospiraceae bacterium (assembly GCA_017635395.1). GTDB lineage: Bacteria > Bacillota > Clostridia > Lachnospirales > Lachnospiraceae > NK4A136. The sequence continues at coordinate 25,105 of JAGBLN010000016.1, read as the reverse complement.
CATGCGCTGACACTCAGGCTGACAAATATGGGCTCGGAAATATGGATATTGGATGCAGCAACCGTAAGTTCGCATTTCTCCAAAAGGTAATTCTTAAGCTTTGCAGACAGCATATGGAAGGAGAATGCACCATCGTTATAATCCTTCATAAGAAGAAGTATAATTACATCATCCTCTTTGGAAAGAACCTCAGCCTTATCTATCCCCTCTGAATATCCTTTAACCAGTCTCAGGTAATCAATTTTACTTATAAGACGCCTTCTTGAGCTGATAATGTCTGCACCACGGGCAAGAGCCTGGGGCACGGTTTCCATGGCAGATCCGCCATAGGACTTTACGGGATTGTCAACCACATCCAGGAACATGGCATTTCCGCTCTTTCCCGTAATTGAATGCTCCGGAAGATTTCCCCTGTCTCCGTCACTCCTGTAAGTCTTTACCTTGAACGCAACATCATTAGTAACAGCAGGAATATCCTGGTTCATTCCGTCTCCGAATACCACCTCATTATTCAAGCGGTCGAGACAGTATATCCTCCGTCTCTTGTCAAAAAGGAAATTCTCTGCTTCCTCCCATTTAACATAAAAGGCTGACAAATTACCAAGCACGTCATACTCTGCCCTTGCAATTTCGGGAGTATGCTCTAATATATATTCTCTTTCTTCAGCTGTAATGGCACCGATCTCATTTACCCAAAGATCGATCCTTAAAATTTTATCCGTGCCTAAAGCAAACCGCATTCCGGGAAGGGATTCGTCCATATAGAAATCTTCTTCTATGCCGGTGCTTATATTGGTAACGGTCATTCCGTTCATAAAGATGCCGTTTACTACCGGAAGGAAACTCTTCCTGCTCTCAAGGACTCTGTGCTTCTGTGTGGCAACTATCCTTATCCAGTATCTCTCCCTGTCCTCAATGCTGCTCTTTATGAAATCCGAAGGCGGATCGAACATTATGATGCCGGATTTTGAAAAACCTTCTGTAAGGTCCAACACCCTTATTCTGCTGAAGCCCCTTGTGGACCTGTATTCAAAACGAAGTCCCAGAGTCTCATGGTACACACTGTCCTTGAGCATAAAAAGTATACTTGCAGGACCTGCACCGATAGGCTTGTCAAAACCAAGGTAAAGCGCATCATCAATGTACTGTGAAGGTGCAAAAAGAGCTACGCCTTCTCTTGTTTTTTCCAGTTCTTCAACAGGCCTTTTCTTTGTTCCCGATATGACTGAAACATTATTGCAGGGCATGAATCTGCCTTCATAGCTATAAGAGATCATCATATTCTTTATACGAGGATAATGATGTACCGCCGGACGCATATAGCAGTTGTCCGCTCTCACACATCTCATACGTATCATACGAGCCTCAGTGCTGCCGGCCTGTATTGCCTGCCACTCATCAGGGCAGATAAAGGATAAGCTCATGTGTCCGGCCTCTGCCCCTGCCAAGTCGTAAGCATAGAATCTATCGCAGTCAAGCTTCTTCCAACCCATTCCATTGAAATACTCAAGCACTATCTCATTAACAAACACATCTGCAAATTCCAGCCTGTTAACAAGCTTAGGCTTTCTCTTTATTATCTTAAGCTCACTGTCGATCTGCATCTGTGACACATCGATGCGGTTTTCCTCATAGCTGATATCAGCCGATATGGTAACCTTGGCACCTGCTTTTGCAAAATACACATCAGATGCTATGAAGCACTCCCTAGACGGAATTATTTCTTTGTCAAAGGGCAGGAAATCATCCCTATCAAACTCAAAATCACTGTCACATACAGCATCAGGTACAATAGGCTCTCCTTCAGAAGAAAAACCTATGGACTTAGCAAACATTATCTCCTTTATGGGATCCTCTGCCTCAATAGCTATGACAGAATATTCCTCACCATTGCTGCTGTACTTTTCACACTCACCTTTGAAACCGATATTGACAACTTCCGGATCAGCAGTAGCCTCTATGCTGTCAGCCGGAACAAATCCACCCTCCGCATATCTTGATACAGTAAACTCACCCTCCGTTATTCCTTTAACGATTCTTTCACCGCCTTCAAACTTAAGGCTCACCACGCCCTCAGTCTGGTCGAAAGCATTTTTATGCATGACCACGAACGCATTCCTGCTTACGCTGTCTTTTCCGTCAAACATCTTAAAAGGTTTAAAACTCTTACTTTCTTCCGCATCTGACTGATCCGCGGCAGCTGAAGACTCCAAGCCTTCTTCACCGGAATCTTCTCCGAACACGGTAGTCCCCATCTTTAAAAGTTCCGTTTTTTCAAATTTTCCAAGAATCGGATATACATTTCCGTCCTCTTTATCCGTCAGGAATATATCCTTTACGGCAGCGGAAGTAACACATAAACTCCTGTCGGTTTCAAAAAGAACCGGCTCCGAATCGTCACCTTCGGTCACATCAGCAGAAAGAACAGTTCCCTTTGCCACAGGCACACCATCACCATCTGCTGCCGCAGACTTCATGGTAACAACGCTCACTGCAGGTTTCACGCTCTTTAATGTAAGATCCAAAAGATTTATGAACTCCCCGTGAAAACGATCCATGGTTCCGTTTAAAAGCTTTATGTTCTCACACACATTATCCGCATATACATGCGCTATAACCGAACCTACATCGGGATTTGTCACTGACTTATCAAGTATCCACTCCGGCGTATAGCTTACCCGCAGCTCATCAATCCGATCCAGGATATCATTTTTTGTTCTTCCGTCTATTCTGGGATTATTCATTATCATCCTCCGGCTCGTATTCAATACCAAAGTCATCAGCCTCTTCAGGCACATCATTCCTATCCGTATTCAGGTAGAACGGGAATACAAGATTATCCTTGGTATTTGTTTCCGTAACGACATAACTGATGCTTATTATCAAACGCCCTTCCAGCTCCTGGTATTCCGTTGAAATATCCACATCGGATATACGAGGTTCCTGAGTCGTTATCTGTCTTCTTAAGTCATCCTCCATAATGTTTATGTTTGTCACATTAACATCCATAAAGACATAATTCATTATGTTGCTTCCGAAATCCGGTCTTGCTATCCGCTCCATCTGTTGAGTCATAAGTATGATATATATGGACTCGCGGACACTATCCTCATAGGAAGAAAGCTTAAAACGTCCCGTCGTAGGGTCTATACTAACAGGATATGCGGTTCCGGTTCCAAGAAAACTCTTGTCTTTTTTTTCTATCATTTTTATAAACCTCTTTAAAATGCTTACTTATTCTTTATCATGGAGCCTGTGACTGTGGTGGAAGATGCACCGTCACCCACCGTAGTGCTTGCGGAGCCTGATCCCTTAAAGGTCCTTCCCGATGCTGAGAATTCGCCGCTGGTCTTAAGCTCTACCTTCGCACCGGTTCCTGACGAATCAACTATGAACTTGGTACATTTAAGATTAACCGTACCGCTGCTGTCGTTCATGGTAAGCTCTATGCTGTTTCCTACCTTTATGGTAAGTTTCTTCTCTGTCTGAATAGCTATATTTCCGTTATCGTCCGCTGTCTTTATTACAATTGAATTCTTTTTGTCCTTATCCGCAATGGTAATCATTCCCTTGTCATTATCAAGCTCAACAATATGGGCCTTTGCGGCTGTCTCTATTTTGATCTTGTCCTTAGTACCGTCTTCAGTCTCATTGTCATCCGTAAAGGTGATGGTAGATCCGTGCTTTGTGGTAATTGCCTTGGTTTTGTTGTTCTCATCAACAACATCCTTTAAAAACTGGTCCTTATCGTACTTGGGAACACATCCTATTATGTAGGGCCGCTCGATATTTCCCTGTTCAAAAGCAAGGAGTACCTGATCTCCCACTTCAGGAAGGAAATAATGTCCCCACTTATTACCGGATGACGGCTGCGCCACTCTTACCCACATAAGCATCTGATCCTGCTCCTGGTCTTTGGTTGTCACATTGACACAAACCCTGCCCGGCATCTTTGCATCATACTTGTTCTGCACGGTGCCCAAAAGTACGCCGTATATACGGTTATCGCCGGTCTCTGTCTTCTGGGTCTCAGCCGCAGATATATCGCTTATGATGTCGAATAATTCCATGCTCTTTCCTCTGACAATTCCTAAATTATACTGTATCACCACCGACGCAGTCCTGCGTGGCTTTTACTTCTTTAAATCACTTTATTGTTGCAGTTCTGCCTTCCAATATAGTCCTGAACTTTCCTGTTTCACCCATCTGGGTATGCCTTACCCTTGTCAGATAAAACTGGTTGGACACCGTTGTTCCCAGTTCAGAAAGCTCTATAAAGTTACCCGGTACGATTTCCGGAAGCCCGACCATTTCAGCCTTTAGTGAACCGAATCTGTATGCTACCCTCTCAGCAAGATATTCAGACCTGTACTGTGCAATAGTCTTATCATCAGCTGTCGGGTCTATATAAACCTTCTTCTGGCTTCCAATTATCTTCTTTGCCTTTGACTTCTGGGATATCTTGTTATTCATCGTGGAAGTTGAAGCAAACTGCTTAGCCTCACCCGGATTCTCATTCCTTACTTCCACTGAACCCACAAGTCCGCTTATGTCATATGTAACGTCAAAGCTCTGTAGCAGGGTCTCCGGAGTAATCTTGATTAGCGGATTCTTATTCTCCTTGGCCTTCCTGAAATAAACCGTACCGCCTATGGTATAGAACTCATAATTAAACTTCTTAGCAGCCTTTACCACAAATTCGTAATCGCTTTCACAGTTCATCTCCAATGTATAGGCTGACGGATTTTCATCCGTATTCTCAGGAGTCTCGGTAATCTTCGCTGCGCCGTTAAGATAACTTTCATAGAAAGGCTGCTCCAGTATCTTCTTAACAGCTAATGAATACTTCATGTCCCCCGTAAACTGCTTGAAAGAACAGTTAGCCATCATGGCACCCTTGATATCCATTGCAGTGACAGTAATACAGGGCGCATCAAACTTGTGGTAGTTAAAATTAACCCGGGTTATGATTCCATAAAATACTTCCCTTGCAGTCAGGCCGTATCCCATGAATATCTGCACGACTGCTCCCAAAGTTATGTATTTCTGCACATCCTCGGTAATGAATCCCGTAAGATCCCTGTCAAAGGTATTGTACAGAGAAAAGGATGCGACTGAAGCTTCAAACCCGCTGGTCAGTTCTACCTGTATATCAGATATAGCAAACTCAAGCTTATCATCTGAAATGTCCTTGCCATCCACCTTGATAACCGACACCGGATTGCTAAAATTTCCATATGACTTTTTTAATGAATCGAAATCCAACATAACAATAATCCTTACATACTGAATATTGATTCGCCAATGGACTGCATTATGCCCGTAGCGGAACTTGAATCTTCAAACAGCAGCTCATATGCCTTTTCCCATCTGCCCATACTGGTGGGATCAACTTCCTCGTCCAAAAGTACCATTTCAAAATCCACGCTGGACCTAAGTGGCTCACCATCGGAAGTAAACATGGTATACTCCGCCGACACATTACTTACTACGCCTCTATAAAGCATATGCCCCCAGGCAAACTCGATAGTATTTGTTTCGTCGCGTCTGCAGATTGCAAGAAAAGCTTCGGTTCTCTCCCTTACTTTATGTGCCCCCTGGGTTGCACGTATGGCTTTCTTAGCCCCCAGTTCAAATGCATCCATCGCGGTAACCGCTGCTACCTGTGCTGCACTTACACCAAAGCTGCCGCTTGAAAGTGCCGATCCGGCAGTTGCAGCCACCAGAGCCTGAGCCTTTGAAGCAACACCATAATCCATATCCGACCAGGTAACCTCATCAAATATAAGCCGCACACGCATTGTTATACGGGGATCCACCTTATCATATGCAACTGCGGATGCCATTCCCGTCTCCTGCGCACCAAAGGACATCTTATTTACCAGGTCACCGCCCATACCGCTAAACTTCAGTGTTGAAGGATTGAAGGGCACAGTAAAAGTCAGTTTCTTGTAAGTTTCCTTTTTCCCGATCATATTGCCCATGCCACCGGAAATACCTCCGGTTCCGCTGGTTGCCGGCTGCACATCTACATGTGCCTGTTTATCATGAGCACCATATAATACGGTTATCTTTGCTTTCTGTATAAGCCCCAGATTTGTTCTTACGCCACTCTCAATACCCATACTGCTCCTACATTAAAGATTCAGATTGATCAGTTTATTATTAGTATTTTCCGCAAACTTACTTGCCAGGCCGGTATCTTTACCCTCTTTGAATACCTTATCAAAAGCTTTGTTCCATTGCACATCAGCATCCGGAATATTCATACGCTGCCTGATCCTGATGCTTGCAACAGCCCTTACCGGCTCTCCTGCAGGATTGAACATGGTGTAGGAACCGTTTACATTAACTAACTGTCCCCTGAAACTCATGCCTGACCAGTAAAACATTATCTGACTGGAAAACGGACTTACCAAAAGTGCCATAAGCCCATCAAGATATTTCTGGACTGAGTGATATGAATCCACCCCCTGCGGTCCGTTACCGGGCAGAAGACTCTTACTCATTTCATTTGCCGCCTTCTGTGCCAGTCCGTTTAAAGGATTGTCCGTGTATGTCTGCTCCGTAAAAGCATCATTAATAGACATATCATCAAATATAAGATCACAGTTCAGCACCACATTCGTGGACACTTTATTCTGTCTTAAGTTTGTGGTAGCTCCCGCACCCATTCCGGATCCTTCAGTATCCACCTGCTTACCGCTGGCAGCACTAAATGAAAGTGTCTTGGGATTGTACTGAACCTCCAGTATGGAAAAATGGTTCCTGGCAGCCATCATAGCAGCTTTCCGGGAAAATGAATTTGCCTTAGCCATTGCATCCCTTGAAGGATCGATGCCGCTCAGTGTGTCGGCAAACTTTTCATCCGTTACTTTCAATCCTGTAAGATTTTCACCAACACCAATTTCCAGTTCCTTTTCAAGATCCAACAGTTCCTCCGCCGCTGTCTTTGTAGCAGCTTCCCTGGCCTCGTCATCTTTTCCAACGATTGACTTATACTGTTCTTTGAAATATGAAAATTTAGGAACACATAATAATGCTCTTTCCATAGCTCTTATCCTTTATAATCCACGTCTGCTCTTTTCTAACTGCATCCGATTTTCCAGCTTCGATACCACTGTCTCCGAAATGGTATTCATCTGCTGCCTTACGCTCTGTTCTATCATACGTTTTAGTTCCACATCACTTCTGACCGTCTCACTGATCATATTGGCATTTTCTATCTGCCTTACCGATGTTGTATCCATACGGTTCTCGAAGGTCTGCTCCTTAATTACCGTGTTATTCTCAACAGACTTCTTTAACTGCCCTATGGTCTCGATTATCTCTTCTTCATCTATAGTCTCATTAATGCGGTGAACCATGGCAGGATTTGACCTGAAAATATTTTCATCAGTCCTGCGTCCGGGCACATCGCCTGTCCTTCCGGTGATACGGCCAAGCTCCTTCTCTGTCCGTTCAATGTTCACCTCGCTTACAGGCTGCTCTGTATATTCCATGGGTACAGTTGCCTTAGGCTGCTCGGGAATACGAGTCTCATGCATAAGCCTGGCTATTGCATTTCTTGTCTCATCCTCCGCACGCTTTGTGGTATCCCTGCCCTGTACATACTGCTCAATAACCTGCTTGATCTCGGGATAATCATCGCTTCCTGACTGAAGGGCCTCCATTATAGCCTGCTGCCTGATATCCTTTTTGACTTCCGGCTTAACTTCCGAAGGCGTCGGCTTATAATTTCTATCCAGGAGTGCTTTTACCGATTCCCTTCTTGTTGCCGTAGGGCCGTCGATCCTATCCCGTTCCTTTACGCTCTCCTGCTTCATGAGATTGTTCATTATCTCAACATACTTATCCTGCCTGAGAACATTCTGCTCATTTATCTTTGTAAGCTGCTGCTGTAAAAGGTTAATATCCTCTTCGGGTGAGATACGCTCCTTTACAACCCTTGGAACAGGCTCAGCCTCCTTGGTTATATTTACAGTAGTGCTTTCCGTCTGTAAACGTTTCTCCCTTATCTCGCTTCTGTTAAGCTGTGAAATCTTCTCTTCAGTCTCACGCTCGGTAAGGCTTCTGAGCTCCCGCTCCACACGGTCTATCTCCGTAACTGCGGTCTCTTCCGCTTCTTCAGGAATCACATTCTCCCGCTGAACGATCTCTATATTACGGGCACCTTCATTTACGGTATTTACCCTGGTAGTAATATAATTATTAGCCGTCCTTGCCGCATCCGCTTTTATAAGTATGCGGTTAACCGTATCTCCTGCAGTCTGATAAAGGGCATTTGAAATATCAAGGTACTGTGTGTTGCGGCTCTCAACCTTATCAAACTGGCTGATATAGAGATTCCTTATAGTATCCAGCAATACTGACGATGTGATCTGGTTCTTCACATCAGGAGCTTTCCCCTCTTCACCCGCTTCAAAGATCTCATCCTCGTAGAGATTTTCATTCTTATAAATGAGCTGTGAAGGACTGCCTGATGCATTCTCACGAAGCATATTCAGCATTATCTGGGATGCGGTATAATCCTGCGCCGCAAGGGTGATCTCATTATTCTCCACCTGTGCCGGATATATGCTCTTCCTAAAATTATTTATTATCCGGTAAACAGCCCCGGTCTTTAACCGATTAAAAATATTCTGATAAAGCTCTTCATGATATTCATCAGAATAGGATATGCTCTCCGGTGTTTCGGCACCTTCGGTATGTATATTCTCCTCGTACTGCTCCAGTACCATGCGGAAGTTTTCCGCCTGTGAAAGATAATAGCCTATCTTTTCCTGAGTTTCGTATATGTCATTCTTAGTGTTGCGTACTTCAGACATGAAGGTCTTCACATCCGTTACGCCCATGCGCATAAGCACATCCGTTATATATACACGGTCCTTGTATGTAAGCTCCACGTTTCCGTTGTAAAGCACCGTATTCAGGAAATGGTTAATTATTTCAGTCTTCTGAGCAAAGGTTCCTGTATTGCTTATATTGTTGAATATGCTGGTATTGTCACCCTCAGCGAAAATTATCTCAGGGGGTGTATTCAGCACATGGAGCAAATCCTCTCCTGAAACCTTGCTGCTCATCAGCTTATACGGTACCTGTAGACGCTCTGCAAAACTTTCATTATCGCTGACCATCCTCCGGCTGCAATTCAGTTCAATTGGTGCCTTTATCGTAAGCATTTAAGTCTGTTCCTCTTAGTTGCCGCCGCTAAGGAAAGCCGCCGACATACCTCTGTAACCCTTGGACGGATTACCCTTGTCATACTTCCATACGCCTTGGAAGGAAGCTGCCTGCCAGCCGTTGCCATGGAAAATCTGTCTCGACTGGGCCCTTGGAGTCTTTACTGCATTATTATTGCCATGGTCAAGAGGCGCCTGTATGGAGGACTTAGCCTTGCCGCCCTTCTTGCCATAATCCACCTTCCTGGTAAGCGCACGCTCATTCTCCGGGGGAATCTTGCCTGACTTATATTCCCACTTAGCCTTGAGCTTTGCATCACCAGTCTTGGCAGTATAATCAAACATACCAGTAGACATGGCACGCTCGTTCTTCGGCGGATTATTGCCCGACTTATATTCCCACTTAGCTTTGAGCTTTGCATCATTAGTCTTGGCAGTATAATCAAACATACCGGTAGACATGGCGCGCTCATTCTTTGTGCCGTTCTTAGGATCCCACTTAGCCGAAGTCTCAGCTGCCGACCATCCGCCGCCATGATAAATCTCACGGGAAAGGGCACGAACATTCTTCTGAGGAATAACACCTGACTGATATTCCCACTTCTCCTTAATCTTTGGATCATTAGTCTTGGCAGTATATTCAAATCTGCCTGTATTCATGGCACGCTTGTTCTTCGTGCCGTCGCCCTTAGCATCCCACTTGACCGCATTATCAGATTCCTTCCAGCCTGCTCCATGATAAATCTCACGGGAAAGGGCACGGACATTTTTCTGCGGGCTAACACCTGACTGGTATTCCCACTTAGCCTTAAGCTTAGCATCTGCTACAACAGCCTCATAATCCTTATATATCTCCTTAGTATTCATGGCACGCTTGTTCTTCGTGCCGTCGCCCTTAGCATCCCACTTGACTGCATTATCAGATTTCTTCCAGCCTGCTCCATGATAAATCTCACGGGAAAGGGCACGGACGTTCTTCTGGGGAGCTACACCTGACTGGTATTCCCACTTAGCCTTAAGCTTAGCATCTGCTACAACAGCCTCATAATCCTTATATATCTCCTTAGTATTCATGGCACGCTTGTTCTTCGTGCCGTCGCTCTTAGCATCCCACTTTATCTGAAGCTTAGGATCTTTTTCAACAGCCTTATAATCCTTATAATAACCTGTATTCATGGCACGCGCGTTCTTTGTGCCGTTCTTAGGATCCCACTTTATCTGAAGATTAGGATCTTTTGTAGCATTCTTGGCAGTATAATTCAGTACAGCAGCAGACATGGCCCGGACATTTTCAGTACCGTCATCCGGCTCCCACTTGGCCGCAAGATCTTTCGCATCCCACTTATCAGCATGGTACACGCTCCTTGTATTAGCCCATTTAGTCTTATTTCCGTCAGTCTTGAAGTCCCAGGGCTCTTTTCCGCCGCTGTCATTCAAACCGTCAGGAATGTTTATGGGAGTCAGGGTCGTGTAGCCGATAGTAATGGTCTCCGTAAAGAGGCCGGCCTTTTCTGCGGAAAGCTCACCATACTCCTTTTCCATTACCACACAGCCTGAAAATGAAAACATGGAGGCTAATGACCCCCTGTCGTTCCATATGAAAAGCAGTACCGGCAGTACCAGCTCCGCACCGTTAGGAAGCGGATCTATATAGTCGGTACCCGCATATCTTTCAACCACAAGCTTAAAAGGCTGGCTGATGGGTTTTCTCCTTATATGGACATAGTCATTGAGTCCGCCTTCCTGGATAAATTCATATTCATTAGGCTTTGTAAAAGCCCTTATGCTTCTGCAGGGAACGTCAAAAATACCCCAGACCCTTAACATGAATCTGAAATTTATCGTAGGATGTAAGCCCTTATTGCTGACTAATATATTATCAGAAGCCATGCGGTCCTCCTTCTTTATCTGTTATATGCGTCTGTCAGGCTTCATATCAAGTATGCTCTTTTCCTTTTTCTTTTTAGAGGGATTAAGGCTCTTATTGATCTCCGAAATCTCCGAGCACCATCTGCGCCTGCTCACATGATCCAGGGACAGGACTTCATCTTCACTCCAATGGAAGTAGTAAGAGATGAAAGACATTTCCCTGTACAGCTCATCCTTCGGATAAAGCCTCAACCCTCCCCGGTAAAATTTAGCGGCACCTCAAATGTCTTACCGCAGTCAGGGCATACTGCCGTCATTACCGGCGGCTCAATATCGTTTATTCTCTGATACATATCCTGAAGGAAAGCAAGATCTGCCGTAAAAAGCTTTTCTATTACGGTAGCATTTACCATCTCCAGGCCTTCCAGCTCTGTAACCACGCGGCTTAAGATAACTATCGTGAGATAAGAGGGGTTGGATAAAACCCTGGGATCCCTTGTGGCAGATATCTCATCGCCTGCGGTTGCAAGACGCATCTTGCCGCGCCTGTGGAGCTCACCTGCTCCGTCCATGTAACCCTTCGGAAGTTCGAACTCGTAAACTGTTTCCATTTCCATTTCTCCATTCTTTTTTAGTGATCACTTTTTTCGTTTCCTCACACCGCAGCACAAGGGAAAACCCTTGTGCTGCGTCCGTCAGAAAACGGAATTTTTTGATTAGTTAGGAATTACAAGTTCCTCGTATGCGATCTCGATAGATTCGATAGCAACATCGGAATTCTTTGCATCCATATCAGGTGCATTGTACTTAGCAACCCATGCATTGGTAAGTATCCATACCTGTGTACCACCGGTAAGTGCATCAAGTGCAGCCTGAGGAGTACCCTGGTTTACATCGATAAGCTCGATGGAAACGTTGTGACGGGGAATCTCACCTCTGATTTCGGATACACACTCCTGTACCCATGTCTTGAATGCTGTACCCTGTACATAACCAAGTTTAAGTGTTACATTACCATGCTTTACGAGACCGGGAAGCTTAACAGGTGCCATGCTTCCTGCATTACCCTGTCTGAACTCGATCACGTCTACTGATGACTCAATGCCTGTTACTTCACTGAATGCAGCTGTTCCGTCTATACCGTCAACCTGAACGAAGAAGTTCATTTTTGTCAACGGATAAGCTGAACCCCTGCCATTTGTATAAGCATCCTGAGTTGTACCTGCCATAATTTAATCTCCTTTCAAATCTTCCTCGTAACTGCCCGGCCCGTTACGGGCCGAACCATTACTTATTCTTTAACTTTAGTCAATACTCTCGTCAGCCTTCTTCTCCGCCACCACCGGCTTCAGCTGTATGCTGAGTTACACGGAAGATAACGAATTCGGCAGGTCTCGAAGGAGCGATACCGATGTTGCAGATAAGTCTGCCGTTCATGATGTCGTCCCTTGTCATTGTTGAGGTACCGATCTCTACGAAATAGCTCTCTGATGCAGTGCTTCCTGCTAACATGCCGTTTCTCCACAGACCATCCAGGAAGGAGGAAACAGTAAGTGCAACTCTCTGCCACAGCATCTGATCGTTGGGCTCGAATACAACCCAGTTGGTGTTTGCCTTGATGCTCTCTTCCACGAAGATGAACAGACGGCGAACGTTGACATACTTGAATGCGGAATTGGAGCTTGCAGTCCTTGCACCCCATACTCTGATACCCTGTCCAGGGAATGAACGTATAAGGTTGATTCCTTCAGGATTGAGGATATCCTGCTCATCCTTGTTGTAGTTGGTCTTAAGACCAGTACAGAAGATAGTCTCGTTAGCAGGAGCCTTGTGTACGCCACGAGCGATATCGGTTCTGGAGTATACACCCATGATTGCTCCCGAAGGAGGAATGAAACCGGCATTGCCTGTTGAGCGGTCAAGTACCTGGATCCAAGGATGATACATAGCTGCATAAGTAGAATCAATGAGTCCGCGATAACGGATGAGATCCTCTGTCTTATACATATCACCAGGCATATCGATAACTGCGAATCTGTTCTTTAAGTTCTCGCAGTGTGCAACAAGTGCAACTACTACTTCAGGATCTGTAACACCGGGTACAGCGATCATTGAGATGGTGCTGTTCTCGATGAATGCCTGAAGACCGGTTCTGTTGCCAGGACCACCGTCCTCACCGATGAATGTTCCAGCCTTAACCTTAGCGATGGAACCGTCAGAACCGCCTGCAAGAAGGAAAGCTCCGCTTGTAAGGCCCTTGCCAAGGATAGACTCTACAGGGCTTAATGCCTTGTCAGTATCCTTAACTTCAAGCTTTACGATAGCGCTGTGCTTCATGCGGTTTGCGATGAATGCAGGTGACTGGTTGTTCAGTGTCATATCTGTGTATGTCTCTGAATCATCACCAGCTGTTACCATAAGGTCGAAGGTTACAAGATATACGAAGTTCTTAGGAACTGTGCCGTTATCAACAGCGCTGTCCGGCATCTTGTCATCGAATACAACTACATCATCAAGGATAGCCTTGATCTTGTGGAAAGTTCCGTTGTACTCTACAACGTCACCCTCTCTGAAGCCTTCGGTCTTCTTAGCCTTGTAGCCAACCGGAGTCTTCTCGATGAGCTGCATCTTTACCTTCTTAACGGTTGTTAAAGCAACCTGGATCTTGTCGCCCCACTTACCAGGGTTTGCAGCGATGAACTTTACAACGCCCTTGTCTGCACTTGCGGGAAGTGCATCCTGAGGAGCTACACGCATTACATAGCATCTTGTTCCGCCGTTGTTGAAGAACTGCTCAACGCTGTTAGCGAGATATCTGTACTCGCCATATTTGAATTCACTTAAGAAACCGCCAAACTGCTGACGGAAGCTCTTGAAGCTTGTCACAAGCTGAGGAATTCCTGAAACAGGACCTTTTTCAGCCATGCCGACGAAGCCGGCTGTGCTTGTTCCTACACCCTCGATACTTCTGGGTGAATTATCATATTCCTCAACATAGACTCCAGGTGAAAAATATTCTGCCATAATTCTTACCTTATCCTTTCATTGTTATTGATTTTGTGTCTTAACTTGTCCGGCACTGTCAATTGTGATAGTCCCGCCGTATGCGCACATTGTTGTGCATGTGTCCGTAAGTATCGGATAGTTTCCTGCCATGTCCTTCGGGTTTGCTCCCATCCAGGGTGTTCCTGTCATCGGAGTGCAGGGTTGGGGTGCTCCCAGCGCTGCTGCTACCGCCGGATTAGCCGGATTAGTACACATTCCGAATGGTCCAATGTTGGCAAAAGGCTGATTGTCACATATTGTTGCCACCGGCTTTCCCTCGATACTCAGTTTCATCTGTGATGTAACCTTTAGTGGGGCTGTCGTGGCGCTGAATGCACATCTGCACATCGCTCCATTTGTTACAACATTCGGCATTTACTCCTCCTTTCCGTTACTCGCTTTCTTCTGCACTATCCTGTACGTTCACAGGTTTTCCATCATCCCCGAAGACAACCATTTCAAATTCTTCATGATCATCATATCGTTTACAGATGATGTATCTGTCATTCGGCCTTCCTGCCCTTACACGGATAATATAATGTCCGTCCTTAACCTGACCAAATATGATCCTGGCTATCGGTGCATTTTTCCCCAGTTCTTCGGGTGGCGGTGCGTCGTATAGACGAACCTTTTGTGTTGACAGTACCTCTTTGATCCTGACTTTTACATAGCCCTTTCTGTCCGGTTTCAGGATTGCGTAGTACTGGTTGTCGAATGTCAGACTGGTTCTTGCCTGACTGAAAAAATCCATTGAGTTGTCACGCTTGGTAAAGGACGCGAAGCTTATGTTAGTAGTATCAATGTTGATTGCTTCGATGGCCTTGATCCTGGGATCGTTGCCTGAGTAATCCATTACCGGGATTCCGCTCTTTTTGCTCTCTGAAGGCATCAGGAACAACAGACATTGCGGTACTCTTTCATCGAGCTCGGCATACTTTATAGGCACATCGCAGGACTCATATCCCCTTACCTCCACTCGCATGAGAAAGTCTTCTCTGTCCGTGTTGATAAAAATGTAGTTCCCGCCGCCTCTTGAAGCAGGCCTGGTCAGCTCTCCGTTGCGATAGATCCTCACATCAAGTGTGTTAACCGGTCGCCCGGTAGTCGTGTCAAGAAGTGACACCAACAGATCCAGTCTCGCTCTGATTACAGAAATGCTCACATTCCTCCTTTCTTCCTATCAACCCTGCCACTTTGTGCCTTTGGCAGAAGTCAGGATTCATTTTGATCACCGGTTATGCCCAGATTGAATTCGCTATCAACAACACGAGGCGTATTGATAACGATCTCGCTCGACAGGTAAACAGGTGCCGCCTTATAGAACAGGCTTATCTGATAGGGCTTATTGATAGCCTGCCACACCCTTACCTTCTCCTCCAGACTTATCTTCGCCTGAGACAGTACTATCGGAGGTTCCTGCGTATCCAGCCAGCCCTGGAGCTCGTTGGGATACACAGAATTGTTGTCGTTGACGATCTGTGCAGCTCGTCCGATGATTTTTTGTATATCAGGGTCTTTCAGGCCCATCTGGCCTCCCCCGTTTATGAAGACCATATAGAATAAATCATACGGTCTTGGCGGCTTTTGAAGCTGGATCCTTCCCTTCTGGATCCTCTTTGGCTGTGCCACTTCCATGTCCTCTCTTATATCATAGAGGTAAAGTCCTACTATGTAGTCAACATCCTGTGATGCCGGAGAGGATATCTCTATATTGTTCGGAGACGGAATAGGCTCCGGGCACATCTTTTCACGAAGCATTCTCACTATGTAAGAGCTAACGTCCGAGATTATAGGATAATCAGCCATCTTTTATTCTCCCTTCAATTCGCTAACCTTGCTCTCAGCATCATCCATTTTTTTGCTGAGGAGACATACCGCATAGGCACCATTGCAATCCGGAACATTTACAGCCCTGCAGTCAAATATTGCCTTTGCATCCTCACTTCTCAGATACATATTGTTCTGAGTTACTACCGTATGCAGAAGATCCTCTTCGCTTGACTCTCCGCCTTCAATCTTTTCGTACTTGAGACCGTAAGGCGAGAATGTATAAGTCAGTGAGCCTTTGCTCTTTGCCAGCGTACAGTTATCTCCGGTGGATACATATCTGTATCCCGCTGCTGCAGATACTGACACAAGAGATATGTAAATATTGTCCGCATCATTCTTATACGGTGTATATATATACGGATTACCTTCTTCGCTAAGTTCCTGGGCAATCTTTGCGGCAAGCGCGGCAAAATTGTCATAGCCCTCATTACCGAGTATAGAAAGGACTGCTAAGAACTCTGCCTTCATTCCGGGGCTCATATCCTCAAATGCCATTCCGAAGAGTCCCTCCAAAAGAGACATCATTTCATCATCGGAAAGACCAAGAAGCCCTGTCTTATCACCGTCACCATCAGTTCCGTCTCCCGCAAGTGAATCCGGACCGCTGTTTGTCTCTGCCTCTGCAAGTGCAGCTTCTGCTTCAGCCATCACTTCTGCATTTGCTCCCATATCTTCAAGCTTGTCAACAAGCTCTGCCATCTGATCAGCGGCACCCATCTCAGCCAATGCATCCATTGCATTTGAAAGAGCATCCGCATTGCCTTCCGCAGCCGCCTCCTTTGCCTTATCAAGCAGGCTGTCTGCAAGCGCAGCATTGTTATTTCCGCCCAGCTCATCCATCTGCTTATCTACAGCAGCGATGAGTGCATCGTACTTTGCAGCACCGGCCAGGTCATTGTTATCAAGCGCATTCTGACGCTTTGTATTCAGGTCATCCTTCTGCTCCTGCAGCTTTTCCATGTCATCCTTGAGACTTCCGTCAGAGTTCTTGATGGTGCTTTCTAAATCCTTCAGGTACTTTATGAACTTATCTAATGCATCCTCTGCATCACCCTTAAAATCATCGTTCGGAATAGTACCCTTTACTTCTTCAGCCCAGGCCCTTATGCCCTGTACATATTCAAGAGCGTCAGCAGCATCCATTCTCTTCTGCTTTGCATCAATGAGAGCCTGATACTGTGTGCGTCTGGATTCAGTCTCATTAGCAAGGTCTGTCAGTATCTGGTTCGTTACTGCCTTAGACTTGCCTGAAGCTACCGCACTCCTGTAATCACTGCCCTCGCCTGATGTAACTATAGACTTAAACTGGCTCTGGCCGTAAGGAAGAAGGTCGCTTTCCAAAACTGTCAGTTCCTTGCCCTTGTCTGCGATAACATCCTTCTCAATATTCATGAGAGAACGGAGCTTTGTAAGGGACTCCTCGCTCTTGGATTCCATTACATTGTTGCTGTAAATATACTTGTAATGGCCAAGCACTGTATTTTCATCAGCCAGTGCCTTGGATGAATATTCTATGTAACTGGTCTGGCAGGCACTGTTTGCTTCATTAATGGCATCCATTATTCCGCTATCCTGTTCGAAAGGATCATCTTCATCATACTGGCTTCCTGAACAGATATCATACAGGGCACCAACCAGGCTGCTGGTACGTGTATCATAGTTAACAGGATACTCAACCGGTGCGGAAAACCATCCAAACGAAGCATTATCAGATTTCGGCATTACGGATGTACCAAGCGCAGGATTTGCTGAATGCCAGTTTTCTGATTCTGTTGCCAGCTTGTCATAAACTATGGCGCGTCTCTGTGCATCTATCATGGCACAGATGGAGTAAACCGTCTCAGCATCCTCATCGCGTCCTGCATTCATAAGTTCCTGTTTCCATGCATACATATTGGCAA
The DNA here is from genome assembly GCA_017635395.1 of Lachnospiraceae bacterium. Taxonomy (GTDB): domain Bacteria; phylum Bacillota; class Clostridia; order Lachnospirales; family Lachnospiraceae; genus NK4A136. The sequence goes on along the minus strand of JAGBLN010000016.1, from coordinate 7,278 downwards.
GCTTAGCATCAAGCGCCTTTGTGTCATCATCTGTCAGGTCAAGCTTGAAAAATGTGGATATGGCATCATACAGGTAGTTATCCGAATCCTCTACATTCTTGTCCTCTGAAAATCTGTTTTCAAGGAACTTCTCCCTGGATACAGGTTCATGCGACGTTGACTGGGCATACTGGAACCACAGCTGCTCAAACTCCGGCAGGTTCGAAAGGTCATAGGGTGAAGGTATATCAAAAGGATTGATGACCTCATCCTTATAATTCTTTACAACGCCGTCCGCACCGACATAAAACTGTACGAAGAGGGGATCGATCTCGCTCTCATCCACCAGTGCTGTACCGTCTGCAGTAATATCGCTTACATTTTCAGCCTGTGACAGGTCATACCATTCACCGTTACCGATCTCTGACTTGTAATAAGGTATGTCCTGGCCTGATGCTGCAGCAGAATCATAAGCCTTCTCGTAAAGCTCTTCCGTCATTGCATCCTTGTGTATGATGTAGGTTCCGATAAAGAGCACACTGTTCTCTATATTATGAGTAGCCTTATACTGCTGGAAAGTAATGGCATCCGTCTCGTCAAATGCACCCTTTGCAGATGAGCCGTAAATTGCGATCACAGCTGCAACGACCATTACAACCATCGACAGTACGGCAATCTTTCCGAAACTGTTCTTAGCTGCGGTGCTGGATGCTTTTTTTACTCTCTCGTTCTTCTTCATTGCAGTTCCCTCATTATTACAGAGCCTGAAGTTGCAAAATATCCTGTTTCAATAAGTGCCTTACCATCGTCGTAAAACTCTACTGTAAGTGCCGACATATCACCGGTAATAAGATTCAGATACCTTAATGATTCGCCGGCCGCAATATAGTCTTCACTGCCTATAAACTGTCCGTCTGCTGTCCTGATCCTGTAGAAGGAGGCCTTAATATTTGCTTCTGGAGTAACAGTTATCGTTGTCATTCCCACTGTATCCGGACCATCGGTTACATATGTTGCCAGTACATCGCTCTCTACAGTCTCTGTTCCTCTGTCAACAACTATATCCAGGTAATCGCTGGTCTTACTGGGAGATATCTCACAGTCATCAATGAATTCATCTCCGTTATAAAATCTTATAAACGCTTTATTTATGCAGGTCTTTGCTACCGACACATGACGAAGCTTTTCATCAATAGCTGTCCGCGGGCCAACCTGCACGCCGTCAAGCCACAGCTCATAATCGGTTATCTCAGTATCGAAATCTTCAGGGATGGTGATCCTCAGTTCAAATTCCTGATTCTGGATTATGGACTCCAGCGTATAATAAGCACGGTCCGAATCTTCCTTATAGCTTATTCCGTTTGAACCTGTACCAAGGCTTGCAGACTGGTAATCTAAGTATCCGCTTACCCATCCTTTTGTAATGTCATCAAAGTTATTCAGTGTATCGGAATATGACTGAAGGGACTCTATCATAGTATTCTGAGCCTCTTCATAGCCTTCGAGCACCTGCTGGTACTCTTCAAAAGACATATCCCCTACCGCATTCTGGACTCTTGCCTTTTCAAGCAGATCCCTGTTGGTATTGACATTTTCCACTGCTGTTTCGTAGGCGCTCCTTGCAGAAACATATCCGTCAAAAGTGTCCACAACAGAATTCTCAAGCTCAGTCTCGGCCAGTGCCCTGTCAGACCTTGCTGACTGATAGTTCAGCGCATCTTCCTGAAGGACATAGGGATCATCTTCTACAAATCTTGTTCCTGCAGTCGATCCCTTGAACCAGATTCTCGGTATTTTTATGAAAAGAATCCTTTTCTTTCCTTGCCAGTAGCTGTCTACTTTATTAAGGAAACTCTTATAGGACTGCTTAAAAGCCTTCTTATTTATATCCTGTCCGTTAAGTGCCTGTGTAACATAGCCAGAAATAATGTTGATATCGCTTCCGTACTTCCTCTTCATGATGTCATAATTTGTCTGAAGTGAAAGCTTAGCAGTGGTCTCAGCCATGCATACATCGTAATAATTTTCATCCTTGTCCTTGGTCCACTGTATGATGGAATCAAGTCTTGAATCAGGAGCCTTATACAGGTATTCCCTGTTTATGTCAGCTGCAAGGAAGGGTTCTTCAAAACTATAACCTGTACTTACATCTATACCAGTCTTCTGTGACATCTTTCTTAAGGAAGATGCAAGGCTTCTCTCTTCAGCTGCGATGGTCTTTTCCAAGGTATCATGCTTGGACTGGAGCGCATCTATGTCTGCTTGTGAAGCTTCACCGGTTGCAAGCCTTGCCTTGTTCTTTGCAAGAGCCTCATCTACAGACTCAAGCTTTTCTTTATTGAAATCAAGCTGAACCTGGGTGGTATAAATGCTGCAGTAAAGCACATTCACATCGTCATAAACCTTATACTTTACATTTGCAAGCTTTCTCTTTGCAACATCTATGTCCGCCTGCTTCTCTGTGATTGAAAATTCCAGTTCGTAAAGGTCCTGCTGCTTGGGCGATTCAGGAAATTTAAAACTAAGCAAAGGAGTCCAGCTGAAAGTATTCAGCCTCTTATAAGTAAGTTCCATTGCCTTTTTTGCACTCTCAAGGGCTGTATATTTTGCCTCAAGGTCATCCTCGGCGCTCTCGAATTCTGAACTGTTTGCCAATGCCAGAGTCCTGGCGGCTTCAATAGTAAGAACCTTATTCTGAGTTCCGGCCGCTTCAGCCCTGATCACGCCCGTTCCCTGCACCATGCCTGCAAGCAGAGTTAAAGTAAGCATGACTGATACCATGCTCTTTACAAGCTTTCTGATATGGACTTTTCTATGCCTGCCGGATCCTATAGAATTCAAAGGCTCCCTGGGCGCTGCCGCATATGAATTCATATATCAGCCCATCCTTCTCAAAACTGTAAAGGTAAACAACTGCTTCCCTGTTATATCCTGTTACCGTAGTCACATCCGTGAACTGCTCATTGCCAGATAACTTTACTTCATCATATATCTTGCCGTCCCTGCTCAGCTTGTCTATCAGCACTGCCTCCGGGAAGATTACCGTCGATTCACCATCGTAAAGCGGTGCTCCAAGCAGGGTCTTTATTTCCTCTATGGTACGGACGCTGACCTTACCTGCCTGGAATGAATCTGACAGTATATACACTTCGCTGGTAGTCAGGTCATCTGACAGGGCTTCAGGATCAGCCACTGCAAAATACATTGCATCTATATCATCAAGAACTACACAAACCCCTTCGTCAGACTGGAAAACTTCACGTTCGCCGCTGTATTTCTTTGCCGCTTCAGATGTAGGTATGCCAAGGAGGTCGGAATAAACTATGCTATCGTAGGAAAAGTTTCCGTTATACAGTTCATCTCCTGACGCATTGTATAGAATCCCTTCCCCGTTACGGTACCCTTCCATAAAGTTTCCGTCATATTCAAGGGTACCGCTGCTCCTGTACTCCTTTCCTCTGCCGTCATACAGGTTATTATGGAAGTTTCCTACATAACATACTGCCCCATCCTCGTAATAAGATGTACCCTTGCCTTCGTACTGGTTTCCGGAAAAGCTTCCGCTATAAGCGGTATTCCCGTTCGGGTAGTACAGCGTCCCATTACCGGATACGCTTCCATCTTCTACATTTCCGTCATAAGCAATGTATCCGTCATGGGCTTTTATCCTCACATGCCCCGATACAAATCTTAGTATGATTGAATTATACGAGTACGTGCGTACCGTATTCTGACCTTTTCCGTACCCAAACGCAGAAATATTTGAAAAAATGTACCAAAGACTGACCACTCCCAGGACAAAAAGGGCCGCATGAGCCAGTTTTTTGCTTATCATCCAGCCAAAAAGGGTATAATAATCATTTTTATCCTTAGGCTTAATATTCAGGATCTTGGTTGCAAAGGTCCTGAACTTATCAATTATGCGCGCCTGAATAAAGCCCCTGCTGGTATATAGCCTGAATTTTGCTACCAGCCTGGTGACCCTGGACTTAAGGACTGTAATTAATGTGCTTAATATGTTCATTTATCCTCCGAAAGTGGCAATCCTGCAATCAGATATCATCGTTGTAATCAAGTACCATTCCTTCTTCGCCCATATAACCGCCGCTAAGGCACTTTTCACATTTGAAGAGATACCATTTTGCCAGCCTGTCTGCAGGACAGTTCTTCAGCAGATCCGAAAATCTGTTTCTTGCCAGATAGAAATCCGACTTATAAAACAGGTCTATGGAATCCTCAAACTTCTTTCTGTATTCCATCTTTAGCTGTCTTTCCCTTGCATCACAGGCATCGAGCACTTCATACATATCCTCCCTGCTTCCATCCGGAAGAATTATGTAGCCGATATATCTTACTTCTGCCTGTCCCGCATCGCGCTCCATTATCTTCCTGGTAATAACCATATTTATGCCCATATTACTGAACCATTCACCAAAGCGCTCATATATCCTAACCTTAGGGGATGAAATGAATGTCATGGCCTGAGTGCTGTTTCCTGCTATTCCAACAGTAAACTCTGAATAGTACACCACAAGCCCCATGCTGCTGTTCATTTCTTTTCTTACGGAATTGGTAAAGTAGCCTACACCAAGTTCAAGCATGCGCTTATTGCTCTTGTCAAAGAACATCTCAACCTTGGACAGCATGCTGTCGTTGGATACGACCGTACCTTCCATATCCGCTGTTTCCATATAATCCATAAGGAATTTCATATTATCCAGGACTTCCCTGTTTTCCGGTGTTGAAGATGTTGAAAAGACAACCATAGAGCCCTTTGCTACTGCCGTATCGCCTTCATGCACCTCAGTAATTGAATCCTTATGCATCAGCTGTTCAATATTCTTAGGCGAAAAACGGTAGTATGCTGAGTACATCTGGTACTTTGCATAGTTTATCCTGTTGATCCTTCTGACAAGTTCTCTGATCGCCGTATAGATCAGCTTCTGGTCTTCACTGATCTCCTTGGAAACTTCAGGCTCCTTTCCATCCTCAACAGCTGCCATCAGCGCTCTCTTTATAAGAGCAATATCCCTGTATACCCTTACATCTACCGTGAAGTAAACGATCAGGAAAATAATTGCCATGAGGGCCACGCAGTTATTTATGAGCAGTGTACCCACACGCACATCGATGTCCGTATCAGGACTGGTATACAGGCCGATAAGACAGTATGAGCCTTTTCCTGCAGACATCATCGGAGCACATACAACGTAATAGCTTACGCCCTGAATTGAAGCGACCTCCACATTCGATTCTTTAGTAATGGAACAGGTTTCTACCATGCGTCTGTAGTAATCACCAAGAATTTCCCCTATATTCTGGCGATTCATTAATTCCGTATCAAGTACGACATTTCCATTCTGCGCATTAACCACCAGGAATCTCTTACAGTCTACCGTAGCGTATTCGCCGAGTTCGTCTGAAATAGCCGAGTAAAGGGAATAATACCCGTTGCTTTCATAAAAATCCGTATCTCCGACGCCATAGGACTCAAGCACACCGATGTCATCTATACTGTAAAGAGTCTCATCAACTGCCAGAACCTTAGCAGAGTCCTGGGTAATTTTTTCCATAACAGCATTAAGCAAAAACGAAACATTAACAGCAATGAAGATTACCCATACTGTTCCGGAAAGGATCAGTCCCAGTACGCGGCTCTTCTTCTTTACAACCAGCTGCACCATAAGTCCTGAAAAAATAACAAGACAGGTAAATGCAAATATGCCTGCTGTACGAACGCCGCCAGTCTTAACCTCAATGCCTATATTCGAATTTCTGGAATTATAGATTTTCTTTATTTCATCAGGAACTGCAAATATCCCTGCCGGTGCATCTGAATCCATTCTTGTAAAGAGCTGGCCGTCCTGATAGCAGGCCTCCGTAAATAACCTCGCCCCTTCGCTTTCCTTTGAATAAATCATTGAAAGCGATGATGAGGATTCATTTTCCTCCTGATCCTCAAAAATATCTTTTCCAAGGAGATAAACATTTGCCTGAGTACGCTCCTCATCCATTACAGTAACGTACAGTTCGCCGTCCTGTATATCAATGCCACAGGCCCAAACATCCCTGTCAATCTCAAATAACGCTGATGACTCAATGGGCTTCAGCCCCAGATCGTACTTAAGGATCTGGAAATATGCCTTCCTGTCCTGCGTTGTCTTCGCATACAGAACATAGATGTTTTCATCATCCGCAGCCATTCCTTCTATGGAGGCATTCTCATTTTTCTTAACATCATATCGGGTGCCGTACTTTATCCTTTTATTAGGCTTTATGCCGTATATGCGCACGCTATTGCCACAGTCGGAAGAATAATAATATATGCCATTCTGCTCCACATACTTGGTGGTCTCATTGAATTCTGACTTATCACTGTACAATTGTATATAAAACAAGAAAAACAACAGCGGGAAAAGAACTGCAATTATTATTCCGATAATCTTTTTAGCCATAACATTTAACCCTCAGATAATCTTTATTCCATCATTCCAGTGACTGTGTACCTATCACTTTAAAATTGTTATAAAAAATTCTTAACCACGGCTGATCCCCGAAAAACAGATTCGAGAGCAGCATTACCAGCGCCACTATTGCAACAATAGTGCACAGAACGAACAGTATCCTGAAAAAAAGATCCGAATGCCTCGAGAAGAACTTCTTTATTCGCTTAAATATTCCTATCTTCCCTTCAGGCGCTGACGCAATCCTGATGTCACGGTACAGCTCGATAAACTGCGCATAACTCTTATTAGCGCTTTTTTTCACCAGTATCTGGTAAGATATTGCTTTCTCAAAGGATGCCTTTTCCAGCAGTTCCGTAAGAATCTCCGCACAGCATACCACGCACTCCTTTTCACCGATCTTTTCATCCATTTCAGAAAGATCCACGCAGTAGCTAAGATATATTGAATCATCCCTGGAAATATTAACCAGGCGATTTTTCAGTATCAGGTATAACAGCGGATAGGGAAGACCTGATGTAATGCAGGCAAGGATGACATTGCAGCATATGGTCTCACACTGATTAATGCTCATCCCCTCGCCCACAAAAAACTTACCCAGTGCCCTCTCCTGCCTGTACGGAAATACGAAAAAGTGATCCTTTCCGGTAGAAAAGCTCTCCAGTATCACGCCATTGCTGCCGTCAGGAGTCACGTTCGCATCGAGCATCACAAGCAGCCGCTTTATCAGCTCGTGTGAACGTACCAGAAAAACAGTATACATGCTCCTGTTTTCCCCTGAAAGATCATCGCATATGAGCACATCAAAATCTTCCGTGGAAAGAACTGTACTCAG
>JAGBLN010000015.1 GCA_017635395.1 Lachnospiraceae bacterium | reverse complement strand
TGTAGTGCTGGCGGTCTATCTCTTGTTTTCGGTTGCTTGCTTCCTTACCGTACATGAGCATTTGCACCGGGGTTATCATTACCGTAGCCCTCAAGAAGGTTGATGATTCCCCATACAGCTACGCCCGCTCCGATAGCTGTTACGACCGTTGTTAATGTTGTGATACTGTCCTGAAAAAACTGCATTTCTTTGGAAACCAAAAACGCAGACTTCCGTTTTTTTGTCGTTTTTTTGTTTTTATAGGCAAAACCCAAATATAAAAAGAGCCGAATTTTGTCGTAAAATCAGGCTCTTCTTAACTGCGTTTTTTGTTATCCTCCTTCTAAATTTTTAAGATTTATTTGGGTTTCGCAGTTTGTTTGAGTTTTCATGTCATACACCCTTTCGTCATGCTATAATCTGCATAAGCCTAAGGGCTTACCTGCATCCGGTGCTCATAGTTTGCCGACCATCTGCGCCGGGTGCTCCTTTTGACATAAACTCGGTTCCAATATTCAGTTGTCATGATTCCCGTTCAATCAGGTGCTCTTATCCTTACCATTTTTACCTCCATAAAAATAGGAACCTGTCTCCCGAAAGTTGGTTTTTCTTTGTTTCCTCCTTTGGAAAATGATTTTGTTTGCTTTAGGACAATTTGTCCTAAAGTGATTAATGCTACATACAGTCCCTGTTAAGAAGCTGTTTCTTCCTGCGGAACTTCAAGATAGTCGCATACATCGTGCTTATGAAGCACTAATGCCGTTGCGGAACGGCTTCTCCTGTCTTTCAGCTCCGATTCTATGTCAAAGGCGAGTTTTTCATCAAAGTCGGAAAGGTTTTTGTACTGCTTATGCTTCGTAATGTCATATTTATCCGAAAGGAACGCTCTAACCCCTCGGATCTGCATAATGCACTTTCCTCCGTCCATAACCGCTATCTCGTCCTGAGACATCAATTCTCTTCCGATCTTTTGGTAATTTGTCCCGTAAGATTCGGAAGTACCTCTTGTATCAGAGGTGTTATATAGATCAATGGTGGACTTTCCTAATATCTCCGCAAGGTCTTTCAGAGTACCTTTCTCTTTGCCTCCAAGAAAGAGCATAGTGTCGCAGTTACCCTCAATAGTATCTGCGGCATCCTTGTATAAGGTTTTTAGCTGGCTCTTTGACTGAAGAACAATAGAAGCCGATATTTCACGGCTTCGTATCGTTGCTATCAACTTGTCAAACTGAGGAATCTGCCCGATGTTGGCAAACTCGTCAAGCAGGCATCTTACATGAACCGGTAATCTGCCATTATATTTATCATCAGCCCTTTCACAAAGCAGGTTAAATAACTGTGACTGTAAGAGCGCAAGAATGAAGTTAAAAGTACCGTCCGTATCAGACATGATCATAAATAATGCAGTCTTATGATCACCGATCGTATCAAGCCCCATCTCGTCATCATGCGTAAGCTCTCGCAGCTCCCTAATGTCAAACGGAGCAAGCCTTGCACCACAGGATATAAGGATTGATTTTGCAGTCTTGCCTGTTGCTAATTGTCAATAGTATCTTGTACTTTTTCTTGTGGAAATGCCCAAAAACCGCTCTAAATGTAGGCTTGGAAAATAGATTGGATTTTGTTCCGTTTTCACATTCCAAATAGCTTCTTTACAAATTCTCTGGATACAAATGACAACCTCTCTCCGGACATGAAAAGAGAGCCGATTTCTCGACTCTCCAAATAATTCCAATTCATTCTTGTATCAACTATTCAATCACATTTTCAATCACAAATTGAACCACCTCATCCGTGATGAAATAATCCTCGTGTTTGATTCCGTGAAAAATCCTACACTCAGCTTCGGCATAGCAAGCTGCCAGTTTCCTCTGCATATTCGCATCAAGCGTAGTATCCGAATCTGATCCTATAACCGTAACCGGACAGGTCGTATTTCCTGCGTACTCATCAACTCTGATGTTGTTCTTTATAAATACCTGCAATGGTCCCCAAAATATCGGGATTATCTTGTTATACATATCAGCGCTTGTGCGATAACCGGATGACAATACAAGATGCTTACATTCCCTGACGCTTGCCAGATAAGCCGCCATTCCACAGCCATAGCTGTGACCGAAAACATAAATATCTCTACCCGGATATTTCTGCGCAGCATAATCGTACAATTCTTCAACTGCCTGCTGCATTGTTCTGAGGTTCATTTTCCCTTTACTTTTTTGAGTCCCGTAATAATCTACGGAAAGAAAAGGACAGTCAAAGCGCCCTCCGTACATTCCCACAGTATTATAAGCAATATACATGGAGCCACCGAAACAGAGGATTACCTTATCATCCTCCACATCCATATTGTATCCGTATCCATATAAAGACTCATTTATCTGGATCTCCCCAGGCTCATAAGCGACTTCCTTCAGCTGTCTGTCTCCCTTATAAAAGGAATAGGAAATAAACTGCATGATCGCATCCGTTGCGAAGAATGCGATCAATACAAACATAATTATTTTCAGTATGATGTATGCCATGTTCACCTTTTTCTTCCCCATATGATTATTTTCCGCCTCTTTGCTTCAGCATTTTCTTTGCCTTGGCACACCATTTCAGGTACGCTTCATAAGTCTTGATTCCGAAGGAAGCTGTAAGAGAATAATAAATATGATCCTCTACATCCAATGATTTCTCCAAGGCCTCACTATATTTCTTCAGTACCTTGAGATCCTTCTGTATCTGTTCCTCAAATACTTCTATGTTATGAACCGAAACTCCTCTGCTTTCCGCACCACCAAAAAACAGTTTCAGAAGAGTTTCATATTTTAGTTCATTGCTTGCCTGTTCTTCTTTGAGCCAATCCTTAAGCGCATCACTACCGCTCTCTGTAATATGGTAAGTGGTCTTTTCGCGCCCACCAACAGATGTATCGTTTTTCGTGATCAAGCCTTGGTTCTCCATCCCCTTCAACGCGGGATATATATTTCCAAAACTTCCCTTCCAGAAAAAGCTGATAGCTCCATCAATGCGTTTTTTAATATCATAGCCTGTTAAATCCTCATGACTGAGAAGCCCAAGAATTACCATATCTATTTTTCTTTCCCGTGCCATGTCGTTCTCCTTTATATATCAATTTGATATATCGTTTTGATACATAATAGCACTTTGTGAAAGAATAATCAAGCAATTTCTTAGAACTCCTTCAGCGTAAAACTCATCTCCCACAAGCTTCCATAGCTTATATCGCTGACCAACTTCACCTGATACCCGTCAATATACATCTGTGTATTCACGATGTTCATGGTCTCCATATCCAGATATCCCACCGAGATGCTTGCCAGCTTCTTATACGCCGAAAACTTATTCAGCCACTTCTTCAGTACAGCGATCAAAGGAAACGTCAATCCCACCACATCTTTAAAAATCTGTAGGCGTTCCTTCGTTCTGCTTAGTAAATGTGAAGAAAGCATCTGATCTTACAGAAAAGATCCACCTTCAACTTTAAGAACTCTTTTCAACTTCTCGGAAAATGTCTGCCCCCGCTCCTTAAAGTGCAGATTCGCAATATAGGTTGTCTTGCCGATAGTGCGTCTTACCGTGGTTTCAGGCAAAGAAGAAGCGCAGGTATCGTTCTCGACAACTGCGCTCTCCTGCTCCGATATTATATTTTTCTCATCAATCATATTCTTTGCTCCTCTCCTATAGTGACATCCCTCTGTCCTTCTTTTTCTTCGATACCTGTACCTGTTCCTGTGACCGTGACTGTTCAACAGTTCTCTGTCGTTGCCTGCTTTCATTCTCAAGCATCTGAGTAAGGGCGATGCGGTTATGTCTTAACACTTCAATCCCCGCCAGACGATAAACCGACCGTGAATAGGTACTTCTCGCCTTGGGATATTCCTCATTAAGCTTATCAAGTTCCTTTCTCCACTTCTTTGGCGTGATCTTTCCATCCGGCTCTTTGATCATATCCTTTAATTCCTGCCGGAAGAAGTTGTAACTTTCAAGCTCCGGTATATGCTTACGCTCATAAATCTTCCTTGAAAATCCCTTGAGCGTCCATCGTTCCTTGTCATACTTGATGTACGGCTCATATTTTTCATAAGCTTCCATCAATTCTTCAAGATAACACTTACGCTCCCATTTAGCCTCTGAATCCTTTTTATATGTCTCGAATCGTATAACTTCTTCCGACCAGTATTTTTCCATATCTTCAAAAGTTGTCCATCCCATATTATGAACAAATTTTTCCATACCCGCTCTATCATGCAGAGGCTCACGGTCAGAAATCAGCCTTATATATTCTCCAAGTGTAACCGGAAGTTTCAACCTGTTGTAATTTCGCTCAGCAACGGCACGGATAACATCAAGGATCTCATTTTTAACAGCCTTAACAACAGATGATGCCACCTGCTTAACCCCGGATACTGCTTTATCCGCCTTCACCCTGGTCACCTCAACTGCCTTAACGATCAGAGAATTAAGATATCTCACCTCACGATTATAATCGCCTTTATCAGTATGAATTCCCTTACGCTCCAATGCGGCAGCTTTTTCTCCCAGATGGATCGTCGGTTTTATATCAAGTCCTCTGTCCTTAAAAGAACGCCATTCCCATCGCTCATCCTCTATCCCGATTTCATCAGCAACCATGTTGATACTGTCCACCAGATCCTGCCGCCATTTCTTCGCATTCCCCTTTTCATCCCAATCAGTAGTTTTCTCCGTGGTGCAGTCATATCTGCCGTTTTTCTTTTTTATCTTATTACCATCCTTGTCATACTTATAGACCTTACGGGATTTCTCTCCCCACTCACCGTTTTCAAGTATCGGTCGCATGGTCAACAAAATATGAACATGAAGATTACGCTCGCCCTTTTCATTTACGCTATCGTGAATGGCATACTCAGCACACATTCCCTTTGATACGAAATTCCGTTTTATAAAGTCCCTGACAAACTTATCCGCAAGCTCATATGACATCCAATTCGGAAGAGAATATTTATTGAGACGGCACAACTGCGCCTTGGCGTGCTTCTCAACCTTCTCCACGCTGTTCCAAAGAACGGCATGATCCATGTATTCCCTTGGTGCATGATCGGGTAGCATCACACCCGTGCTGACAAGATCCTCGGCAGCTTTCGGGTAAAACTTTTCTCCATAGTATTCGCTGTAAAGAGTCGTGCGGCTGATATAGGCTGACTGCTCAACGGCAGACTTTCCCCTACATTTGGCACCTCTGCCAATTATGCTGGCACGACTACTGACCGTTTTGACCACCATAAACATCACCTCCTCTCATCCTGTGGTGGGCGACAACGGACAGACTTGCGTTTGCAGCCATATCCGCATTTTGGATATGACTGCAACGCAAGTACACAATAGGGGTAGATGCCGTAGGCATCGAAGGGGGAAGTGTAGGTTCCCCCTTATGACTGCGAAGCAGGCATCTCTGTCCGCAGGACGCCTCCGGCAGGACGCACAATACCATCGGAGATGGTATATCTGTGCGCACCGAGAAAATCTCGGTGGTCAAAAAACACTCGCCAACGCTCCCCGCTTTACTGCCCATTATTACCGTCCCACTGCTCCTGACTATTGTTTTCATTCTCCTGTTTTGCCGTTTCCGGCGTGTTTTCTTTTTTCTGCTCTTTATCTTTCGTCTGCGGATTATCCTGCTTACGGGATTTCTGCTCCGTTTTTTCAGCCTGTTCTTTCTGCTTCTGCTTAACAGCGGCTTCTTTACGGATTGCATCAACGGTTCCCGTAAACGCATCAGTCTTTATGACCTCCTGCACGATCCGATCCCATTCGTCCGCTTCAAACAGCAAAGCATCCTCAAAGTATTTCAGGAATGTGCCACCGATCATACACTTGCGTTCCTTATCCTTGCGGCGTTTCCACTCGCCCTCCTTCATCTTTGCAGCACGAAGTTCCGCTTCCTTCTTTTCACGGAACAGTTCTTCCTTGCTCTTTTCTGATAAATCAATCATCTAAAAATCCTCTCTTTCCTGTAATATGCCGTATACGGCGTTGATAGAAAAAAACGGTGACGATAAATCTATAAAAGATCAATCGCCGCCGTCTGCAGTAACGATATTTAATTGTTGAAAAACCTCCTTTCCGCCTGTTGGCTTATATTAGAAAAGGCATTCGGGATTGCTCCTAAATGCCTCTCATATTATATCTTTGGAACTATAGAACTCAAATCGGGAATTCGTTTTTTTACATCCCATATTCCAACTCTCATTTTCTTTATCTTTTTCCCATTTCCAAAATCAAGTAAATCCTCACGGTTAAACCCTAATAGAAGTTTTCTAAGTGTACCAAGATCACTTGATGTAAGTAGCCATGCCTCTTCAGGGTCAACCAACTTGCAATACGCCCAAAGTTGTCCTAAATCTCTTAGCGTAAGCTTTGTTTTCTTTGCCTCAATAAAGAACAGCTTTACATCGTTCTTTTTTCTCGCAATACCCAAAACATCTATCTGTATATCAACACCGTTAGCCTGCTCCTTAACAACACCATATTTTTCCAGAGCTTTATCCAATCGCTCACTATGCGAATCAGCAACTATAATCTCATATCCCTTATAATTGTCCCTAAGATATTGGTCAAGCCAATCGCACATAGGCTCATATAATTCCCACTCTAACATTTTGAGTCCTCATTATATCCAAGTTCGTTAGCTATATCCTGCCATGAATTAAAGTGCTTACCTCTGATTTCCTCCGGTATGATCGGATCATCTTCGCCAGGATGAATAGGTTTTTCTTTTCTCTTTCTTGTCAACTCCCAATAATACCTGTGAACAACATCATTGACCTTCTTGCCTTCTCTTTCAATATAAATCTTATGCTCATTAGCAAAATAATCCAATGCCTCTTGCTTGTGCAACACGCCGAAGCCTATGCCCTCAAATTCTATAGCCCACACCTTTACTTGATGCTCTTTTTTCCAAAAATCCGGCTTCCCTTCGTTATACTTTTTGAGATTTCCATCTCTCATGTTAGGATGTCCCCAGTCGATATTTTGAACCGGAATATCGACACTCTTTAAGAGATTGCAGAAATCCACAACTAATTCCCAATTTTGTGGTATTTCAAAATATACTCTATACTGAGGTTCCATAAAGAAATAATTGCTTCTTCGGATATACCCTGTAACATCCGCAAATCCTCTTATAAATTCACGTCTTTCATCAGTTGTAAAACTAAAGACCTCCGGAGCTATTCTCATATTTGCATGAGTAGTCGCATTTCCAATATATCGCATTATTTCACGCATCAGATAATCCTCATTCGGTTTTGTGAATGAAATATCTGAAACATTATTGCTTTGACTGAACTTTAGTCCGGTTCCGACCAGTGGCTCAATTATTTGCCGTATATCAGTTATGCTGGCTTTAACATAAATACCAACATCTTTTTGAAACTCAGTTTCAAGTTTCTTGTGCGGTATCTCTATTACAACTGTAGTTTCATTCGCTCCTCGCTGGATTTCGCCGTTACCGACTATCATGCCAAGCAGATACGCCATTTGAGCATTCATTCTACTTTCCCCCGATAATAAATGTTGCTTCTTTCATATGCTTCGGATGGAACAACTTTTCATATGGATTCATTATTACAATAATGTCTGGCGATCCATCCTGTAAAAGTCTTTCAAGATTATTTAGCTTTATCAAAACATAACGATTACTTTTTAATTCCATTTCCTGCATTTCTACAGAAGTCATACTGAAGTAGGGATAGGCTCTCCTGCTTGATTTTACCTCTATCAAGATACTATCTCCGTCGGTAGGAGTGACTACTATATCGCATCCTTTTCCTACAGACTGATCATCCCAATCCTTTACGTATTCTCCATATGAACCATATTTTTGTAGGTCACGAAAAACCACTCGTTCAGTAGCATTTTGAAAGCCTTGATTAAACCATTCCACCTCGTATTGCGAATCAACAGATAATCCGATTGCATTCAGTAGTGTGGCATCCTTGATGCGTAGTAAATATGCGATATACTCTTCGCCAACCCAGCCAAGTTTCAGAATCTGATTTGAAGAATACGCAGAAACTGTCTCCTCACCGGAAGATGCTCTTTGTTCTGTACGCTTGGATATCGTTTTCTCTTTGTATTGAAGCAGATTAGGAAGCGGTAATCCCTCTTCCTTTTTCATATAATCACCTATGTCCTGAATGAAATCATTATATCCATTATAGCCTTTATTAAAAGGATCTATAAGAGACTTGGGAATCTTTCTTAAGACCAGTTGTCGAATCGACTTACTATCCTGTGGTTGCTTCGTAAACTTAAATCCATATTCTTTAACAAGTTCGGTAATGAATTCGGTATTGTTTATCCTGTTTCCATATGTCCCATCCAAGTGTTCACGCAAGAAATCCGGACAACCATCCGTATCATTCAAATAAATACGAAACTGCTTACCGTATTTATCTGCTTCATATGGGTACTCGTCCGAATACTTTCCTTCATATTCTTTTCTGAATTGTTCCTTTTGCCCTTTCGGAACCGTAGCCTCTATCGACGCTATAACACCGGGCGCCGCTAAATATCCTATTGCCTCGTATTTGTCTTCATCTGAAGGCCAATTCAATTCTGCCATGAAATCGCTTCTTCCTTTCCGTTAGTCTTCTAATTGCAGCATTTCATCTATCCTATCTGCTATTGCCTTTGCCAGAAGCGGCGGTACTGCATTCCCTATCTGTCGTCCTATAGATCGCTTATCACCGTAAAACACAAAACAATCATCAAAGCTTTGTATTCTGGCTGCTTCTCTCGGTGTTATTGCCCTGTTAAGAAAAGGATGATTATTTGTACCATTAGATGCGGCATCAAATCTTGTATCAATCGTCGGAGAAACATCATCCCATTTTAATCTTCCCCATGTTGTTTTAAACTTTTGATTGCCGATCATCTTTTCAGGCAAAAACTCTTTTCCTTTTTCCGGCGGTATCATCTTTAACTTATCTATCGCAACCTGCTTATGTTTTGAGGCAGTATGATTATACAATCTTTTGCTGCCTTTGCGCATAAGTCTCTGATAAGTGCTATCAGCAGGTTTTATATATTCCTGTTCAAACTCCCCCTCACCGGATTCACAATATGCCAAATCCCCAATAGCGTCCCTTACTGTAACCGTCTTCTTCACCGTGGGTTTTGGTAAAGTAACTTTATTATGCTTTGAACAAATAAAAATTGCTCTTTCCCTTGCCTGCGGAACTCCAAAATCAGAAGCATTTAGGACGCCAAAATCCACAACATATCCCAATTCACCTATAGCCTTAACTATTTCGTCCTTAAACCATCCATTAGAGGCAAGCAACAAGCCCTTAACATTTTCAATTACGAATACATCCGGTTTAAGTTCCTGTACAAAATTAAGATATTCTCTGAAAAGAAAATTCCTCGGATCCTTAAGACCAAGTTTCTTACCTTTCATAGAATATCCCTGACAAGGCGGACCACCGATAATCATATTAACGCCCTTGTCTTTCGCCATTTTTATGATTGTTTTCTTCGTTTCATCATTTGTTATATCACCTACAATTACTTCTGCCTGCGACATATTCTTCTTAAAAGTATTGCCCGCCTTTGCATCGTTATCAAGGGCAATGACTGTTTCAAAGTCGGAGTTTTTCTCCATCCCGTATGAGAATCCCCCCGCACCACTGAATAAGTCCAATATCTTAAACTTTGCCATGTTATGCTCCCGCAACCAATCTCTTTTTTTGTATGAGGATACGCTTAAACTTTAACTTTCCATCTACGGTAGGCTTGAACAGATCAAACGAGTTATCCGAACCATGATTTGCTTCCCCAACTATATCAAACTGCTCAGGATTGTGTTTATTAAGAAATGTAATAGGCACCCCCATAATACCCTCATAATCCATCGGGATATCCGCAACCTTTGATACTTCTATCGCATCATACTCGTCATATTTAGGATATGATAACGAATCATAAACTTTGCAAAGTGCGAGTTCCTGATGCCTGCGATTCATATCAATATTAGTGAGCCACATCGCATTCCCCAAGCTTCTCCATTTCTGTCCGCTCTCGTCAACCCAGTATCGTGTATCCCTTGGTTCAGAATCTGATGGCACTCTAAACTCCATATCGCCAAACTGATACCCTATCCACGCTTTGTTTTCTTGTATTAGTGGAAAAATCTCCTTATAAGTCAGAGCATTCTGATTTCCGATAACAAGAAATTGTTTATCATGTTCAACGATAAGCGATATCAATTCCCTAAAAAGAGAAAACGGTGGATTAGTGACAACTATATCTGCTTGATCCAAATATTTTATACACTCCGCACTCCTAAAATCGCCATTACCCTTGAGTTTCTTTACAGCTTTTTTCTTTTTCAAAAAGCTATGTACAGCCTCATCTTTGGATTCAGGTGTAATCCTTTTAGGTACAGATGTCAAAGAAAGCACATAGCCGTTATCCGTTGATAACGGTTCATTATTCTCGTCAACCAATTCACTCTCAGAACCAATTACCCTTGATGCATAATAAGATGTACATATCAATCCTTTTAAGCCCAAATGATTAAAATTTTTAATGAAATACTTTGAAAAGCTCGACTCAAAAGGATCATCACAGTTGCATAACACAACTTTATTTTTAAACTGCGGTATATAATGAGCCATTTCACGTGCAACGGTTTCATATGTCGTATAAAACTCATCATTATCCTTTGCAGACTTTGCCTTGTTGAGAATGGAATTTCCGGCGCTTAACCGTCCAATGATTCTTTCATTGGATAAAATCTTATCTATCATACCCACCACATAAACAGGCGGTGTCCTTCTATCATGCTCCCAATCCTGCAATGTGCTGGTAGGTATTTCAAACTTCTCTGCAAAGGTATTTTGCGATAATCCCGAGACTTTTCTTAATTCCCTTATCTGTGCATTCAATGTATCCATTTGCCACACTCCCTTCGCAAAACATTATACGGCAATGCCTTATAGCGGTCAAGAGTCTTTTCAGCACATTTTTAGCAAGTTTTCTCCATTTTCCCTGCATTAACCCCTCTCATATGCTTACGCATTTCCTGCAGTCTGTTCTCCGATATTTTTCTTGGCTTACGGTAACTAACGAATGATTTAGGCATCTCATATGTCTTGTCGATGTCTGTCTCCCCTATGAGACGATAGTGTTCTGGATACTCGATAACTAACGCATCAAGTCGGCGTATAACGGTCTTATCTCTGGTGTAAACGGTGGCAATCTTCTCGGCTGCGTTGTAGTTGATGATTGTCTCCTGCTCCTCTCTGCTGATCGTCATATTTCCATCCCCTTCCTGCCTTTGACCGGAATAATGGCACGCTCTGCATTATGCTTATCTGCGGCAATCTTCGCTTTTTCCATGCGTGCGGTCAAGCTCCGCCCTCTCTCTACATCCTGCCGTCTCTGCCCGACAGAGTACATATCAGCGTATGTCTGATCGGATATGCGTCCCAACTTCTCTATCACTGACTTTGCCGCCGCCTCGATATCAGGATCCTTGAACCGTCCTTCCAAAATATCAAGCTTTCCTCTTGTTGTATTGCGATCATAATCGCCGTAGCGGTCTATGACAAGCTCTTCCAACGGTGTGAACACTATCTGACTCCTTCCACTGACAGACAGACGGACAGCCTCCACAAGCTGTATATCTGCGTTCTTAACCGCATAATCATCCCACGATACAATGACTCCGTTTTCATCGGTTAGCCTTGCCTGTATGATGCTCTCTCCCTTGCGTTCCAGAACAAGCCATGCATCACTTTCGGAAGATGTATAAACCCTCACATTGCTCTCGCTGTACTTCTCGTTCGGTGAATACTTCCGAAGCCCCATGTAATACTCTGCGATGATGTCCATTTGTGTGTCTTTCTGCATAAATGCTCCTTTCTGCCCTATGGGCTTTAACTGATGATCCGACTGACCGGACAGGACTGACGGATTGATGGATCTGATGCGATAACTATCGTGAAATTCCCAAAAGAAAAAGCGCCGACGATACTTTTATCGCTGGCACTCTTTCCGTGTCCGGTTATCCCGATAACTATCGTATGAACTTTTTAAGAATTAGCCACTGCGGAGTCTGCAAGCACCACGCTTGCCCTTGAATAGTGTTCCTGATCATATTCCTCGGCAGGGATACCATAAGTGTTAGGATTATCCTCCTTAAGCTGTGTAATCCTTGCTCTGCGCACCGGTTCATATTTTCTCTCATAAGCTTTCTGCTTGCCGCTTGCCTTTCTCTTAAGATAAGCCTGATGTCTCTTGTCCTTGATGCCGTTCATGCGTTCAATCTCGGCTTTCTCCGCTTCGGTAAGCTCTTTCTCCGGCATACTGTAATTACCGATGAAATTGAAGTAAATATCAATCTTCTGCGTGGTCTGTACGGAACCTTTTCTATCCCTCTCATGAACCTCGATCCTATCAATGAACTCATTTACCATAAACGGCGTGATTTCATCAAAATCGTTGTATCTTGACATAAGATCAACGAACCTCTTGCCGCTCTTGCGATTTTCCTCGACCTCTGACAGAAAAGCCTCAATCCGGTCAACCTCCTCGTTAAGCTCATTCTGCTCCTTGGAATACTGCCTTGCAAGGGTCTCATATCTGCTTTCAGGCATCTTTCCAAGTGCATTATCCTCATAGATTTTGCAGATAAGCCTCTCAAGTTCATCTATCCTCTTCCTGCATACCATAAGGCGCTCCTGCTTCTTCTTCGCTTCGGCATTGCGGTTATCGGCTTCATTCTGTGTTATACGCTCGATAAACTTCTCCGGATTATCATCAATAGTGGTTTTGAGGTATCTCAGCGTATCCCTCACGATTTCTATAACCGCATCGGCGTTTATCCTGTGACCGGAACTGCAATAAGTCCCTACGGGCTGCTTACCATACATGGCACACACATACTGTGCTACCTTTTTACCATTGCTTGTCCTATGGCAGTACATAAGACTCCCACAGTCATGGCAGACCATTTTCCCATCAAGGGGATGCGGCTCTCCCCATCCATTCGGATAACGCTTAATCCCCGTCCTGCATTTCTGCGCATTTTCAAAGGTTTCCTCGTCGATTATCGGTTCCTGTGTGTCCTCAAATATCTGCCAATACTTCTGCGCAACATAATGGCTCTTTTTATCCTTAAAATGCTTTCTGGTCTTAAAGTTTACCGTATGCCCCAGATATTCCTTTCTCGTCAGAATGGATGCCACACTTGAACTCGTCCAACGGTACGGATGCTTCAACTCCCTGTTCTGCCATAATCCCATGCCAAGTTTCTGCTGATGATAGGCAGGTATCTCCACCTTATCCGCTTCAAGTATCTTGCATATCTGAAACGGTCCCTTTCCTTCAAGTGTAAGCTGAAATATACGCCTTACAACCTCTGCCGCCTCTTCATCCTTGATCCACTTGGTTTTATCTTCGGGATCTTTCATATATCCGTATGGCGGTGAGCTTGCCACATGCTTGCCTGCTTCGCCCTTTGCCTTAAAGGTGGATCTGATCTTTTTACTGGTGTCCTTGGCATACCATTCATTCATGATATTTCTGAACGGCAGGAAGTCATCATCACCATGCAGGGTATCAGTACCGTCATTAACGGCGATAAGTCTTACATCCTTTTGTCTGAACATCTCCACGATCTGACCGACTTTCAGATAATCCCTGCCCAGGCGGCTCATGTCTTTCACAAGGACTGTGCCGATATTGCCGTCCTCAATCTCTCCAAGCATTTCCAAAAAGGCAGGACGGTCAAATCGTGTGCCGGATATACCATCATCTGAAAAATGTCTCGGACTCGGCAGGTCGTGTGATACCGCATAATCCATTAGAAGCTGCTTCTGATTTGAGATACTGTTGGATTCGCCCTGAAGCTCATCATCATGGCTCAGCCTTTCGTATAGTGCGGTGTACCTTTGCTCTTTTTTCATAAAGCTCCTTTCCGCCATATAAAAATGGCAACATCTAATTAGTCTCCTGAGTACGGGAAAGCCCCGTATTCTGCCTCTTGTATCGTATCAGTACAAGAAACTAATTAGATGTTGCCACACCGGCAGCAAGCTTATATTTCTTATATTGCTTCACAGCAAAGTGATCCGGATCTTCCTCTTCCAGTTCATCAAACATAAGGTCTATTGCATTTTTGAACTCCTCATCATCTTCCCTTGTCTCGGAAGCATTTATCATTTCTATCAGAGTTTCAAAATTCTGCGATTCATCATCGCCCTCGTAGAAGATATAGCCTATATATGCCGTATAAAGCAGCCTTTCCGCTTTCACCCAAAAATCTTCGCCTGACTTGTCACCCTCGCCCTTTGTGTTCACGATAAGAGTATTCACAAGCTTCAATATGTCCTTCTCGCTATGCAGGTAGACGAAAGGGTTATAGTGCATAGACTTCTTAAAGTTAATGGTATTGATAACCTTAATGTCATACGGTTCTAAAACAACCTGTCCTTTTTTCTTTCCGTCTTTATATAGCACTCTCCCCTCATTATCGAGCGGATAGCCCTTATACTTCTCTTTGAGGGTTATCTTTCCGAACCTGTCAGTTTCATTTGGGTTTATCTTGTTGTAGTAAACCGGACAGCCTTTTTTAAGCATATGCCCGACTTCTACGAGTACCGTACCTTTTGGATCTGTCACCACATAGGAACTGTGCATCTGCATGATGTTCGGCTTTATAAAAAACCTCGTCTTACCTGCACCTGAGCCACCTATGATCTCGATATTCTTATTCCTGGCATATTTTGGGCTTGACGGTCTGCCGTTCATCTGCAAGCCCTCTGTCTGTGTCAGGATCACATTATTAACCGGATCATCTAAATCCATGAATGGCTCTACATCTTTTGCAGTCCCCCACCTTGCGGATCCATACTCCTCACCCTGCCGCCATTTCTTCCGGTTCTTGCTCTTGAAGTAAACAACCAGTCTGAAAGCAATACCTCCGACAATGCCGAACACTATATCAAAAAGCACAAAACTGGGGAGCAGCGTAGCAAAAGCCGTATTAAGGTTTCCAAATAATCCTACAAGCCGTTGGAATACATTAGGGTTTTCCGTTATCCTCCATGCAAAACCTATCTTATTCGCAAAATAAGCAAACATAACATAAGGAAATACAGCAATGAAAAGTTTCCTCGGATTCTTCAGCAGCTTTTTCACTTTTTTCTGAAAGCCCTTCGTTACTTTCTGCAAGTCCTCAATAGGGGTACTCATAGGCTCTGCTCCCCTCTATTGTGGTGTTTCTCCGGATTATCCTTATTCACTTCTTTCATCTTTTCCTTGTTCTTCTCTATCTTTTCCTTGATGTTCTCTCTTTCCGGTTTTTTTTCTGCTCTTTCTGCCTTTTCGCTGCACCGCTTCTGATAATCCTTAAAGGCATTTGTAAGCACATCTGTATGGCGGCTATCGAAAAATACCACAAATTCCTTTAAGGGATACACTTTATCTTTGTCGATCTGCTTCCCTTTTTCATCAAAGAAAGTTTTTTCCCCTAAATCGTTGACTCCTAAAGTTACTGGTTTTCCTTTTTCATCTGCGAATATCTGTTTCCCTTTTTCATCAAGCACCGGCATTTCTTTAATTGCATACTGTAGCCCCCAGTCTTTCATGGTCTGATGAAACACATCGCTATCAGCAACAGTTAAACTGGACACTGCCCCACGGCTCTTTGCAGTAAGCTCTCCTACCTCTATTAGCGTCCGGTTGTCTTTCGTTTCATGATTAGTATGAGCCGATTTATCAAGCATCCTTAATCCTTGTCTGACGAGGGTTTTGAGCATATCCTCTGTAAATCTCACCCCCTTTGTCCCAAGGGCGAATGTTTTAGCATTAATCTCTTCCTGCAGTTCTGCCATAATTCACGCTCCTCTCTTCTCTCTTGTTCATAACGCAAAAAAGACAAATACAAGCCTTGTATATGCCCGTATCTGCCTTTAAGCGTGATACATGATTTTCAGTTTTGTTATGATCCTTAGTTAAATATTATATATCATTTCATATAGCATTTAGTAATCGTTATTGTCCATAAAGGACTTGATACGCTCCGTTACGATCTCTTCATCGTCTCCAAAAGGTACGCTTTCATCAATACCGCCCGGAATATTAAGGAAACCATCATCAGGTGTATCATTTTCGGACAGCTTGCTCTGCGCAAATTCAACCTCGTCTATGACCACAACCACAGCTGACCTGTCTTTTCCGTCCTTGTCTTTCCACCTGTCCTGTCTGATATTTCCGGCAGCAACAATCCTTGAACCTTTGTTCATGTACTTTTCAAGAAACTGTGCCGTCTTTCCGAATGAAACGCAGCGGAAGAAATCAGCTTCGTCTTTCTTAAATCGTCTTGGTACTGCCAGTGAGTACCTTGCGACATACACATCGCCATTTTCATTGTTGTAGACCTTGATCTCCGGATCTGCCGTAAGTCTGCCTGTAAGCTGTACTTTGTTCATTTTAATTTTCCTCCTTTGAAACGCCTATGTTATTATTTGCCATTTTTTCTAACTTAGCAAACATTCTCTCTTCTTCTCTTCTGTTCATAGGACGGAAAGCAAGTTCGGTACGCCGGTGGAATCAAGGTAACTCATGACAATAGCCTTAAAAAATACCGCTACCAAATATAACGCTAACATGATAATCATACTATACATGATCAGTTCTCCTTTCTATCCTCTTTATCTTCATCTTCGCTATAAAGCATCCACCATCTGTTTGCAAGCCACATTATTATAGCCGGAACACATACCATTAAAAAGATAAGAAATGCCGTTTTTTCAATCTTTACGGATACAAGACCGGACTGATAGAACCATACCTTTATATCAGCACATATGCAGAACGCTATCCATAACAGGCTTAGTATATATCCGGCAATATGTTCGTTCAGTTTGCTAAAAATTTTCTCAATAAGCTTCATTTTTGGTTTTCCTCCATTATTTCGCTATTCTTTCCCTACTGTTTTCCGGCAAGCAGTTTTATAAGTTCGTCATAATCATCGTCCCTCTCGTCAAAGTTCCCGAAAGTACCTTTTTTCCTGTTTCCGTTTTTTCTTTTCTCTGCTCCTCCTCCGTAGGTGTCATAATTGATCCTCTGCTTCCAGTATTCCGCTTGAACAGTCTTTGCGTTATATAAAAGCGTCTTTATATAGGATTCAAGGTTGTATATTGGACTGTCTTTCGGTTCATCAAGCTTCTCGCAGACATATACTATCTCGTCATAGCCGATTTTTAGGAATACGCTCCTTGCCACTTCCCTCGGAATTTCCTCTGAATTGATCTTCTCCGTCTTTTTCTTACTGGTTACGACTTTGCAGATTATCTTGTAGAGCATCTGTATCCTTTCTTTTTCGCTCTCTTTCTCTGCCGCCCCCATAAGGCTCTCAATGTCAATATTCTCTGCAATAAGCTCTTCATAGACCTGTGCATCGCTCTTCCTCTTCTCTTTTTCCGCTGCTAACGAAAAAGTCCTTTCGCTTTCGTTACTGCCTGAAGAAGATGAAGTAATCTCTGTAGTAGTCTTTGTAGTATTCTTTGTATATGTCTCACGTTTAAACGTAGGGGGTGTCCCGTTCAAACGTGACCCCTCTCCCGTTACAACGTGACCCCTCTCCCGTTTAAACGTGATAGGGTATGAGTTATCCACATTCGTGACCCCTCTCCCATTCAAACGTGATAGGGTATCATCAGCGAGATTATCTTTTTTTTCCTGCTCCGGATAGGTTATCTGAATCAGCCTATCAACATTCAGATCAATAAAAAGAACGTTACCGAGAGCCAAACCGTTTTCCGTAATTATATTTCTAAATTCCCGTCTTACTAATCCCATGTGTTCAAGGAATACAACCGCATCCGTCACCTGACGTTTGGAAAGCCCGAACTTATCAGAAAGCTCCTGATAGCTCTTTTGAAGAAGATCCGCGTCAAATTTTTTTTGCCAGTTAAGAAGCTGTCCGTTATCCTTATCCCTTTCGACCTTTGGGCGATACCAGTACACTATTTCTGAAAGAACCACGCAGGCATTAAGATTGACCTTTCCGCTGTCATATCTTATAGCCTTATACCATGTATCGGGTATCATATTGACAGCTCCACCGAAAGAAAAATCAATCTGCCCCATGCGATCAACCGTTTCAGAACCGGAAGAATACATAAATCCCATTGTAACCGCTCCTTTTTATGGCTTTTTCTGCCGTTTTAATGCACCCGTCTTTAGGACAAATTGCCCTAAAGTGAATGCTTCATGCGTTCTACTGTTCTTCCATTCTTCGAGCAGCTTGTATATTACTTCTTCCATTTCCTCGCTGCTTGTCTCCGGTGGAAAGAACTCCGTCACACGGTTTTTCTTGAACTTAAAGGGCTTCTGCTTTACCTCTTTCTGAGGAAAAAGTATCGTGGATAAGTCCATTTCATCGAAATATGCACCTCTTTCCTTGTATTTTGCCCTGATAGCAGACGCTTGAGCAAGGCTTACCGTGTTTATCCTGCCCGTGTCTATCGACTGGAATATAAGCTCCTGATACTCCCACGGCAGAAAAGAAAGCTCAACTCCTGCCATTAAAGGTATCTTATTGGTGTCTACAAGCCCCATTAAGCGATTATCCAACCTTGAAAGCCATATATACCTCTGAATGGTTTTCTCTCCCTCTCCGTGACTGTCTGACAGTTCTTCGAGCGTTTTTCCACCGCTTTTGCCCTGATGTTTCATGGCTTCAAACTTCATAGCGTAGGAATACGCTTTTTCAGACGGCAGGATCACATCACGGTGAATGTTGGCATCCACCATTATGATTACGGCTTCATCGTCTGAATAGTCCATTACCCTTACCGGCATTTCCTTAAGTCCTGCAAGTTCACAGGCACGCTTCCGTCTGTGACCGGATATTATCTCATATCCTCCCTTTTTCCTCGGACGGACGATTCCCGGCTCTAACACACCGCTTTCCTTGATACTGTCAACAAGCTCCGTGAGCTGTTCATCTATTACCCGGAAAGGGTGTCCGAAAAATTCATGCAGCTCTGATAATGCCACCTTGATTACCGGTATATTTTCCGCATTATTCCCGAAAATATCATCAAATCCTGACATACTGACATTGCTTAAATCTATCTTATTCTTACTCATTTGCAAGTACCTCCTCTGTAAGCTTCTGATAGCTCTCCGCAAGCTTACCTTTGGCATCATACTTATAAATGCTTATCCCTCTATTAGATACTTCCGAGCCTTTTACGGATAAGGGAATGAGGGTATCAAAGATATTCACCCTGTTGCCGTAAAGGTCATGCAGAAGCTTTATAAATTCCCTATCGTTGTTTCGTCTTATATCGACCTGCGTAAAAAGTATTCCCTCAATTGATAACCTTGGATTAAAGCACCATTTAGTCTTTACATTCTTAATGGTGTTCATTAACTGCTCCAAGCCTTTTACATTAAGCAGGTCAGGCTTGACCGGTATAAGTACGCTATCGGCACAAGCAAAAGCATTTAACGGAAGAATCTGTAATGACGGCATACAATCAATGAGAATATAATCATACTTACTCCTCATGTTTTCGACATAATACCGCATGACAAGCTCCCTTGCCGTTGCTCCAGTAAGCCGAAGTTCTATATCACACATTGTTATGTTGCAAGGCATAAGATCTACCCCCTCTTCGTGGTGGTATAGCCCCTCTTCAAAGTCAATTTCATCTTCTTTGTCATTCATTATCTTGTCGAAGATATTGGAAAGAGAATAGGTCAGCATATCCTGCTTTCCTATTCCAAGACTGATTGAAAGTGATCCCTGCGGATCTGCATCAATCAAAAGCACCTTTTTTCCTGCTCTTGCCAGTCCAAAACCAAGACTGGCTGCGGTAGTGGTTTTACCTGCACCGCCTTTCTGATTCGCTATTGCAATTACTCTACACATTCTTCTGTCCTCCAATCCTTAATAGCTAAATTTTTTTTGTTTCTTTTTGGACTTTGTTGGTCTGAAAATCTCTCTCAGGGTGTATGTCTTTTTGTATGTCCCATAAGTCGAAGTATTGCTCGTTGGCTGAACTTCAGATTGCCTGACCAATTCATAGTCCTGATCTTTTTCTATTTTTTTTGAATAATGCAAGATCTCCTTATGTTTCCCTACTAAAATGATTTTCATACCACCCTACCTCCGTTTTCTCATTGTTGACGGAGACAGAAGAATGATTCTTACTGGTAATGATGAACAATGCATCATATCAATACCCCCTTTCTTTTATATTTTTACTTTAGGACAAATTGTCCTAAAGTTGATTTGACCTATAACGCAAAAAGGACACTCTCAAAATTCTTGAAAGTGTCCTTTACGGTACATACCTATCAACCGGGGTATTCTTTATTAAGCCTTATTATTCTTTATTATGCTTCTCAAAAAAGTTGCACTTGAGTTGCACTTGGTACATCATTTGATACTCAAATCCTTGTTTTACCGTGCTTTTTTAGTTCTGTGACTTAAGTGTTGGGAACAACAACACATCCCTGATCGCCGGACTGTTCGTCAGTAGCATCACCAAACGATCGATGCCGTAGCCGATACCGCCTGTAGGAGGCATGCCGATCTCCAGTGCGTTGAGGAAGTCTTCGTCTGTGTGCTCAGCCTCTTCGTCACCTGCTGCCGCATTGGCATCCTGTGCTGCGAAGCGCTCCCTCTGGTCGATGGGATCGTTAAGCTCTGAGTATGCGTTGCACATTTCCCAGCCGTTGATGAAGAGCTCGAATCGCTCCACATGCCCTTCATAGCCGGGCTTCTTCTTGGTAAGCGGAGATACTTCTATAGGATGATCCATTACAAAAGTAGGCTGCACCATGTGCTCCTCGCAGAATTCCTCAAAGAAAAGATTAAGTATATCGCCCTTCTTGTGACGCTCTTTATACTCTACATGATGTTCTTTTGCCAGAGCCTTTGCTGCAGCATCATCCGGTACCTGTGCCGGATCGTCAAAATCCACTCCGACATACTTACGCACAGCCTCAGCCATAGTAATGCGCTCAAAAGGCTTTCCAAAATCAAGCTCGATATCACCATAGCTGAATTTTGTTGTACCCAGCACCTGCTGTGCCACATAGCGGAACATACTCTCCGTAAGCTCCATCATACCTTCATAATCTGTATATGCCTGATACAGCTCCATAAGTGTGAACTCAGGATTATGCCTTGTATCCACGCCCTCATTACGGAACACACGGCCGATCTCGTATACTCTCTCCAGGCCACCGACGATAAGCCTCTTCAGGTAAAGCTCCAATGAAATACGAAGCTTTAAGTCCTCATCAAGGGCATTGAAATGTGTCTCAAAAGGCCTTGCCGCAGCACCGCCGGCATTTGCTACCAGCATGGGTGTTTCCACTTCCATGAAATCCCTGCCTGCGAGGAAATTACGGATCTCCTTTATGATCTGACTTCTCTTTACAAATGTATCCCTGCTGTCCTCATTCATTATGAGGTCCACATATCTCTGACGATACCTTATATCCGTATTTGTCAGGCCGTGGAATTTCTCAGGAAGTACCTGCAGGCTCTTTGTAAGCAGAGTCATCTCCTCGGCATGAATGGAAATCTCACCGGTCATTGTACGGAAAACATATCCTTTTATACCATATATATCACCGATATCAGACTTCTTGAAATCAGCATAGGAATCTTCGCCAAGCGCATCCTTGGATACATATATCTGCACATCACCCTTCAGGTCGCGGATGTTTGCAAATGATGCCTTACCCATTACACGCTTGAACATCATACGTCCTGCAATAGACACACGGATAGGAGATGCGTCGAGCACTGCTCTTCTTGCATTGTATGCTTCCTTTTTAGCCTGACGGTAAGCACTTATGGTCTCGTTATCAGCATCCTCAGCAGGCTCAGCCGGAAGCTCCGGCTCCTTGTAATCCTTCAGAATCTCTGCCTCATGTGCCTCATAAAGGGATTTTACCTCATCCGTATGGTGCGTCTGATCATACTTTGTGATCACAAAAGGATCCTTGCCTGCGTCCTGAAGGGCCTTAAACTTCTCCCTTCTTACCTTAAGGATCTGATTAATATCCTGCACCTGTTCATTCTTTCCGCTCTTTGCTTCGTTATTTGTATTTTCTCCCATGATATTGTCACCTCTGTATTTTTTCTGTATTAACAGTATGATTAACCCGCCAAAAGTAGCTTTTTCGAAAATAAAAGCGGACTGTAATAAACGGCCCGCTTCAGATCACTCATTATCAGTTACAGATCAACGGATCAGTCTTTCTCCATCCAAAGATCAAGTACCTCATACTCAAGTGTTCCCATCGGTGCCTCTACGGATACCTTAGCTCCCTTTTTGGCATTCAGTATTGCCCTGCCAAGAGGTGACTCATCTGATATAACTCCGCTGAGAGACTTCGCCTCATTTGCACTCTTTATTGCAAATGTCATCTCCTCACCTGATGAAAGCTCCTTTATCTTTACCGAACATCCGAAGGATACTCTGGTAAGCTTGCCGTTCTTAGACTCAACATCGATGACTTCGACATCCTTGAGCATTGCTTCCAGTTCCTGGATCCTGGCCTCGACATCTCTCTGCTCGTCACGGGCTGCATCATACTCAGCGTTCTCGGAAAGGTCGCCCTGTTCCTTTGCTTCTTTTATCTTCTGTGCAACTTCTTTTCTGCGAACCAGCTTGAGTTCGTCCAGTTCCTTCTCGTATTTTTCAAGTCCCGCTCTGGTAAGCTTATTCTTTGCCATTATAGTCCCTCCGCAATGAATTTTTGCTTTAAATTAACTTATACAGACAATAGATTATAACTCAATTCTTCAATATATGTCAAATCTGAAATCATATATTTTCCAGCAGGTTTTCCATATCTTCAAAGCTCTCTATCCTGCAGGCTTTGTCCCGCAATTGGGCCGCATTTGGAAAGCCTGACATGTACCAAGCTATGTGCTTACGCATTTCCCTGACTGCGATATACTCACCCTTGCATTCACGCATAAGCTCCGCATGCCTTCGAATGGTAGTTTTTATCTCTTCTATCTCCGGCTTTCCTTTTGTAAAGTTTTCACCGCCGGAAAGAAAAGCTTCCTTCACTTCCTTAAATATCCAGGGATTCCCCTGTGCCGCTCTTCCAATCATGATGCCGTCACAGCCGGTGGTCTTAAACATATCCATAGCTGATTCCGCACTGTCTATATCACCGTTGCCTATGACTGGAACACTTACCGCTTCCTTTACCTGACGGATGATATCACGGTCAGCCTTTCCGCGGTAGTACTCTTCCCTTGTTCTGCCGTGCACGGCTATCGCTGCCGCCCCCGCATCCTCCATACGCCTGGCAAACTCAACGGCATTCACGCTGTCAGCATTAAAGCCTTTGCGTATCTTTACAGTTACCGGCTTGGATACCGCACCGGATACAGCTTTTACGATTTTATACGCAAGCTCCGGATTTTTCATGAGCGCTGAACCTTCGTGGTTATTTACCACCTTAGGCACGGGACAGCCCATGTTTATGTCCAGGATGTCAAAGGGCCTTTCTTCTATTGATGCAGCCACATTTGCCATTATCTCCGGGTCACTGCCGAAGAGCTGAAGCGATATGGGATGTTCCCTTTCATCTATGGTCAGTAGCGCTTCCGTATTTTTATTCTTATACATGATGGCCTTTGCGCTGACCATTTCCATACATAAAAGACCTGCCCCCTGCTCCCTACACAAGAGCCTGAAAGGCAGATCCGTCACCCCCGCCATGGGAGCAAGTATTATCGGTACTTTTACCTCTACATTTCCTATGTACATATATTCTCACTTGCAGTTCTTTTCATATATCAGCCTGAGGCCGTCCAGGGTAAGCATCCTGTCATAAACTTCTATGCAGTCCGTCTCATCTGCAATTATGCTTCCCAGCCCGCCGGTAGCCACCACCTTCAGGTCATTCAGTCCGGATTCTTCCTTAACTTTCTTTACCATATATTCAGTCTGACCGATCTGCCCGTATACAAGTCCGGCCTGCATACTGGTGACCGTATTCTGGGCCAGGATAGAATCAGGTTTCTTAATCTCTATCTCAGGAAGCTTTGCGGTATCCTGCCACAGGGCTTTAGCGCTTATCCTTATGCCGGGGGCCGTAATGCCGGCAAGGAATTCTCCGGATGCGCTTATCAGGTCGTAGGTGGTAGCTGTGCCAAAATCCATTACTAACACCGGACCGCCGTACTTTTCGAACGCACCGACAGCATCCACTATCCTGTCCGCTCCGATTTCCCTCGGATTTTCGGTAACTATCTTTATACCGGTTTTCACACCCGGTCCCACGATAAGTGGCTTCTTACCCACATATCTCTCCAGACCGCCTACCAGTGAATGCATCAGATCCGGAACAACGCTTGCGATTATGATGCCTTCAACTTCTTCTTTTTTCACATCCAGCTGCTGGAGGAGCATCATCACAGACACACCATACTCATCCGATGTACGGGGCTGCTTCGTCATCATCCTGAAGCTGTACTTAAGATCTTCGCCCTTGAAGAGTCCGAAAGTGATATTTGTATTTCCTACATCTACCGTAAGCAGCATATACGATCCTCCCTATTTCCTTATGAGGACACACAAGCACGTGCCCTTCAAGATCCATTCTAACCAGCTACTGTGTGATATCCAGCCCCTCTATCTTCTCATGCAGTATGAATACCCTGTAATACATGCTCAGGGCCTCGAACATATCCTGCCTCCTGATCTTTATCTGGTGGGTAAGCAGTCCTGCCGAAATCTCGTCATAAAGATAATCGCTCTCGTCCGAAACCGTCTCCATGGAAATGCTTCCGTCATCCTCAAATACAAACATGAAGATACCGCCACACTCCTCAGTAAAAAGAACGCATATGACATGCAGTTCTTCCTTCATCGACTCCGGTATCTTTCCGAACATTTCCTCGTTAAAGAAATATTTCTGCTCATAAGAATTGGCCCCACAAAGAACCACGCGGCCATCCTTCATCCTGCCTTCTTTGATATCTATCTCAGACATATCCGTACACACCTCTTACCGAAACTTCACCGGATGCCACAGTACAGTATGAGCCATCCTTAAGTTTAATGATAAGCTCTCCCCTGTCATTTATCCCCTCGGCAATTCCACCGTACTCACCCAGCGGATCAAGTACCCGCACCTCCCTGTCCCTGTTGATAAGGTACCTGTCGTAGATGTCCACAAATGCAGACATATCCAGATGCTCTTCGAAGATTCCATAGTAATATTCAAAATATTCCATCACTCCCAGGATAAGAGCAGGCCGGTCTACCCTCTCTCCTTTTTCTATACGGAGTGAAGTCGCTATATCCTTTATCTCATCAGGGAAAAAAGTCTGATTGGCATTTATGCCCACGCCGACAACGACATACTGGATGTAATCCGGCTCTGCGCTCATCTCTGTAAGGATGCCGCATACCTTGTGTCCGTTCACCAGCACGTCATTTGGCCACTTTATCTTTACATCAAGTTCAGGATGCAGGCCTGATATGACTTCAGCCACACTTATCGCCATCAGAAGGGTAAGCATGGAAGCCTTATCGGGAGAAAAACGGGGTCTCAAAAGCAGGGTAAAATATACACCCTCTCCCGCGGGAGACTGCCACGTCCTTCCGCGTCTTCCCTTTCCTCCTGTCTGACAGTCGCTGACTACCAGCGAACCATGATCCATTCCTTCTTCGGCCAGATACTTTGCATCCTCATTGGTGGACTCGGTCTCTTTATGGAAATAAACCTTCTTCCCGGCCCACATTGTATTCATGCGGCTCATAAGCTCACTGCCGGAAAGTATCTCCGGATACCCCAGCAGAAGATATCCCTTATTTGTCACTGCCTCGATATCGTAGCCTTCCTCTTCAAGCTGCTTGATCACTTTCCATACGGCAGTACGGGACACACCAAGCTCATCGCAGAGCTCCTGTCCGGATACGTGAACTCTGGTATTTCTGAGTTTCCTCAGTATATCTGCTTTTAAACTGACTCTCGGTGCCATATCAGAAAGCACCCAGTGTAGCTGCCATCACAGCCTTTATCGTATGCATGCGGTTCTCTGCCTCGCGGAATACTTCCGACTGACTGCTCTTAAATACCTCATCCGTAACTTCCATTTCATCCAGATCAAACTTCTCATGTATTATGCGGCCGGTCTCTGTTCCCAGATCATGGAATGCGGGCAGGCAGTGAAGAAAGATTGCCTTATCCTTTGCACACGCCATAAGCTCGGAAGTCACCCTGTAAGGAGTGAGATCTTCTATACGCTCTGCCCAGATTTCATCCGGCTCACCCATAGATACCCACACATCGGTGTATACGACATCAGCATCCTTAGCTGCTTCTTTGGGATCGGTGCAAAGGGATACGGATCCGCCGCTTTCCCTTGCCCATTCCCTGCACTGGGCTACAAGCTCATCATTGGGAAAATATTTCTCCGGTGCGCCTACCGCAAAATGCATTCCCATCTTGCTGCAGAGTATCATGAGTGAATTGCCTGTATTGTAACGGGCATCACCCATATAGCAGAGCTTTAAGCCCTTATGCTCACCGAATACTTCACGGATGGTGAGAAGATCTGCCAGCATCTGGGTAGGATGGTACTCGTTGGTAAGTCCGTTCCAGATGGGAACACCTGCATATTTTGCCAGCTCTTCCACTATCTCCTGGCCAAAGCCACGGTACTCTATACCCTCAAACATGCTTCCAAGTACTCTGGCCGTATCAGCGATGCTTTCCTTTTTGCCTATCTGGGAGGCCTGGGGATTGAGATAGGTGGTGCCCATTCCCAGATCGTGCGCAGCCACTTCAAAGGAACAGCGAGTACGGGTGCTGGTCTTTTCAAAGATAAGAGCGATATTCTTTCCTCTGAGAACATCCACGGGGATACCCTCTTTTTTCTTTCTCTTGAGCTCTGCTGCCAGATCCACCAGATACATTATCTCTTCTGCCGAAAAATCCTTTAATGTCAGGAAATGACGTCCCTTTAAATTCATGACTGCCTCCAACTGTTTATTATTCGATATGCCCGTTACCACAGGGCATTCTGTTATTATTTATCCTTGACTACTTCCTTGAATGTGGTAGCCAGACCTGCTATACCCTGCAGATCCGAAGGTATGATTATCTTTGTAGCCTGTCCGTTTGCCATCTGGCCCAGTGTTTCCAGTGACTTAAGCTGAAGCACGCTTTCATCGGCACCGGCTTCTCTCAGCATCCTGATACCGTCTGCTGTAGCTTCCTGCACCTTACGGATAGCTTCTGCCTGACCTTCTGCCTGACGGAGAAGTGCTTCCTTCTGAGCCTCAGCCTTAAGGATCTGAGCTTCCTTTTCAGCCTGAGCGTTAAGGATCGCAGATTCCTTCTTACCTTCTGCAACAAGGATGGATGACTTCTTCTCACCTTCTGCTCTGGTGACAGCTTCTCTTCTCTCTCGCTCTGCCTTCATCTGCTTTTCCATTGCGTTCTGGATCTCGGTAGGAGCGATGATGTTCTTAAGCTCAACACGGTTTACCTTGATGCCCCAGGGATCGGTAGCAAGATCGACAGATGAACGCATCTTGGTATTGATGATCTCACGGCTGGTAAGAGTGGAGTCGAAATCCAGGTCACCGATGATGTTACGTAGCGTAGTAGCTGTCAGGTTCTCGATAGCCATGATGGGATTTGCCACGCCGTATGCGTAAAGCTTGGGATCGGTTATCTGGAAAAATACGATGGTGTCGATACGCATGGTAACGTTATCCTTTGTGATAACCGGCTGGGGCGGGAAATCATAAACCTGCTCCTTGAGATCAACTCTCTTTGCTACCCTGTCCACGATGGGCAGTTTAAAATGAAGACCAGTGTGCCATGTGGTAAGGTATGTACCAAGTCTCTCCACAACATACGCATTAGCCTGCGGTACGATCTGAATGCAGGGTACTATTATTATCAGTAAAAAAATGAAAAGAAAAAATAATACGAATACGCCTGCTCCTGCTAAAAATTCCATTTTTGTTCCCTCCCTTTAATTATGTTTTTTAGTTCTGCTGCTTTTAAGGTCAGCCGCCTGTTTTTTTGTTATTCTGCCACGGGCTCAACAATAACCTTTACGCCTTCGACCCTGAGAACCTTTACCTTTGTGTCCTTCTCAATCTTTACCTCATCCGATTCGGTGCGTGCGGTCCACTCCATGCCTTTGATCATTACTGTACCTGTAGCAGCTACATTATCAATATCCACAGAAACAACTCCGATCTCACCGGGTACACTATCAACGTTGGTAGCTACCATCTTTTTGTTGAAATGCTTGGCGGCTATCGGTCGCGTAAAAATTAACAACAGTACAGATACTACTATAAATACTGCGATCTGTGCGACAAGCGGCGCATTAAACAATGAAACGATCAGTGCAACCAGCGCTCCGCCCGCAAACCATATCGTGGTCAGTCCCAGCGTGATAATCTCTATCACAACCATCACGATAAAAACTACCAGCCATACGAAAGCCATCGATTCAAACATAGCCATACCTCCCCTCTGAAATATATTTTTGCAATTTTTACAATAGAAAAATCAGATTTAATTATAACATATTTTTAGGAAAACAAGTACCCCGGCACCTGCTGGGTGATGCAGTGGATGTTGCCGCCGCCCTTTATGATTGGAAGGGCAGGAATGCCAATGACATCCCGATCAGGAAAGCATTCAGAAAGTATTTCTATAGCAGTGCTGTCATGCACATCTCCGAACTGTGGAACCAGAACTGCTCCGTTGCAGATATAAAAATTAACATAGCTTGCCGCTAAGCGCTCGCCTACCTCACGCACATCTTCGCCCGGAACAAAGCTGTATCCCTTAAGGTCTTCCTCCGTAACGCATACAGGCTTAGCCGGGATAGGAAGCTTATGGATCACCAAATGCCTGCCTTTGGCATCAGTCTCATTCTGCAGGACTTCCAGATCTTTCAGGCTCATTTGATACTGGGAATCCTTTTCATCATCCGTCCAGGCAAGCACCACTTCTCCGGGCTTTACAAATGCACAGACATTATCTACATGTTCATTCGTTTCGTCATTGTAAATGCCATGTGGAAGCCATATAACTTTTGTTGCCCCCAGCATTATGCAAAGTTTTTCTTCTATCTCAGCTTTGGTCAGGTCGGGATTACGTCCGGGACTTAACAGACATCTTTCGGTCACGATAAGGGTTCCGTCACCGTCACTGTGTATGCTGCCGCCCTCAAGGACAAACTCTCCAGCCTCATAAACTTCTGTACCCAGCGATCTGCAGATCTTTACTGCTGCCGCATCGTCATTTTTATAATCCGGATAAAGGCCGTCATAAGATCCGCCCCAGGCATTGAACTTCCAGTTTATACCTTTGATCTTTATTCCGTCCGTTACGAATGTAGGGCCCACATCCCTGGCCCAGGCGTCATCGGTGGGAATTTCCAGAATTTCAGCTGTATCTCCAAGCATCTGCCTCGCTTTGGCAGCGTGATCTTTGTCAGCCAGCATATATACTTTTTCATGCTTTGATATTTCTGCGACGATCCGGGCAAAGACTTCCTGTGCCTCTGCACCGCCGTGAGGCCATGACCCCGGACGCACCGGCCAGATCATTATGGTGGCCGAATGTTTTTCAAACTCCCCCGGCATGCGGAAACCGTCAGCGGCAGGATTTATTTTATAAAGCTTTGCATCTGTATCTCTTCTGTCTTTCCCCATGTCCGATAATTTTCCTCTACCGCCTTTTACGATAGCCGCATCTTAAAATCTTCATACCCGAACTCTTTCACCAGCCTGCAATCCCCGTCCTCATCCATCGCATAGATAGACGGCAGACCTATACCGTTGAAAGTATTGTTCTTGACCATTGAATAGATCGCCATGTCTTCAAATACCAGTCTGTCGCCTACTTTTATCTCGTTATCAAAAGAGTAATCCCCTATGATGTCCCCCGCAAGGCAGGTACAGGATGAAAGCCTGTAGATATATTTCTTTTCACTGGCAAGTCCCGAACCCTTAAGGGGCGGGCGGTACGGCATCTCCAGTACATCCGGCATATGGCAGGCTGCCGACGCATCCAGCACAAGTATAGAGATATCATTTTCAACGATGTCCATTACTTCCGTTACCAGGTATCCGGCATTCAGGGCTATGGCCTCTCCGGGCTCGAGGTAAACAGCAATGCCATTGTATTTTTTATTTATCTCACATATAAGCGCTATCAGCCCTTCTCTGTCATAGTCGGGTTTCGTGATATGATGGCCGCCCCCCATATTCAGCCATTTAATCTGCGGAAGATTCAGGTATTCACCGAACTTATCCTCCACTGCATCAAAAGTTTTCCTTAGGGGCTCAAAGCCCTGCTCACAAAGCGTATGGAAATGAAGACCGCTTACATATCCAAATGCATCAGGATAATTCGCTACTCCTTTTTTGAAATTCTCTAAGGTAATGCCAAGCCTGGAGCCCGGAGCACAGGGATCATAGATAGGCTCCTCTTGAGTGGAACACTCCGGGTTGATGCGTAATCCTATACCGTCGGTTACTACCCTTTTTTCCTGTATGGCTTTTACTGTGCCGCCATACTTTGCCAGCTGTGAAAAGGAATTGAATATCACATGGTCGCAGATAGATGCAATCTCCTCTATCTCAGATTCCCTGTAGCCCGGTGAGAAAATATGATTTTCCTTTCCCATCTCCTCACTTGAAAGCTTTGCCTCATACAGCCCGCTGGCCGTAGCCCCGGCAAGGTACCTGCCTATCAGCGGATACTCATTAAACGCAGAGAAAGCCTTCTGTGCCAGCAATATCTTACAGCCGCTTTTTTCCTGCACATCTGAAAGGAGCTCAAGGTTTTCCCTGAGCTTCTTTTCATCAATTATGTATGACGGTGTGTGAATATCACTAAAAACCATATGAGAGATTCCTCAATCCACCAGCACGGGATTCTCATCCACTACCCAGGGAAGTCCCCACTTGTTCAGCGCATCCATATAGGGATCCGGATCGAACTCGTCGGTAGTGAATACGCCCGGCTTCTTCCACAATCCCTGTACTACCATCATTGCACCTATCATGGCAGGCACGCCGGTGGTGTAGCTGATAGCCTGAGAGCCGACCTCCTTATAGCATTCCTCGTGGTCGCAGACATTGTAAATAAAGAGCTTCTTTTCTTTTCCGTCTTTCTTTCCGGTAAAGATGCAGCCGATGTTGGTCTTGCCCTTTGTACGGGGACCAAGGGTTGCAGGATCGGGAAGCAGGGTCTTTAAGAACTGTATGGGCACGATCTCAACTCCGTTGTGCATAACCGGCGTGGTAGAAAGCATTCCCACATCTTCAAGACATCTCATATGGTCGAGATAGCTCTGGCCGAAGGTCATAAAGAACCTGATCCTCTTAACCTCAGGGAAATTCCTGCCAAGTGCTTCTATCTCCTCATGATGGAGCAGATACATATCCTTCATTCCCACCTGAGGGAAATCATACTCACGCTTTATGCTCATGGCGGGTATCTCTACCCACTTGCCGTTTTCCATATAGCTGCCGGGAGCGCTGACTTCGCGAAGGTTTATTTCCGGATTAAAATTGGTTGCAAACTTATAGCCGTGGTCACCGCCGTTGCAGTCAAGAATGTCTATGGTATCGATGGTATCGAAATAATGCTTCTTTGCATAAGCAACGAACACGCTGGTAACACCGGGATCAAAACCTGTTCCCAGAAGGGCCGTAAGTCCTGCCTTTTCGAATTTCTCCTGATATGCCCACTGCCAGCTGTAATCGAAGTATGCAGAGAACCCAAGCTCCTTGCATCTCTTTTCATAGATGGCACGCCATTCGGGATCATCAGTATCCTCAGGCTCATAGTTTGCGGTATCGATATAATGAACACCTGCTTCCAGGCAGGCATCCATGATTGCAAGATCCTGATAGGGAAGCGCCACATTCAGCACTGCGTCAGGCTTATAATCGTTTATAAGCTTTGTAAGAGCAGCCACATCCATGGCATCTATCTCTGCTGTGGTGATCTGCGTTTTCGTAGTAGGCCTCCACCTTTCGGCAACGGCATCACATTTGGATTTAGTGCGGCTGGCTATGCAGATCTCACTGAATACCTCTGAGTTCTGGCAGCACTTTGCGATAGCTACGCTTGCCACGCCTCCGCATCCGATGATCAATAATCTTGACATTTTCCTTTATCCTCCGTTTCGTTTATTTCTTCTTTCCTTCTTCCTCATGCAGTATATCAACCACATACTGAGGCAGCATAAACGATGCCCCGTGCATCTGCGGCGTATAGTACCATGTCTCTATATTTCTCGCACTCCACCTCTCAGGATCAAAGTCCTCAATGGGGTGGTACTTCTTGCTGGCAAAACCGAAGGTCCAGTATCCCGACGAGCAGGTAGGGATGTGCGCCTGGTACACACGGCTTATGGGAAAAGTCCTGTAAACCTTGCGGTGCATGGACCTGAATATAGATTCCTCGTCATCGAAGAAGGGACTTCCGTGCTGGTACACCATTATGCCGTCACTTTTCAGTGCCTTAAAGCAGCTCCCGTAAAATTCCTTTGTAAAAAGCCCCTCGGCATGTCCGAAAGGATCGGTAGCATCATTTATTATGATATCGTATTCATTTTCACGGCTCCTGACAAACCTGAGGCCGTCCTGATAGGACACCTCCACACGTTCATCCCCAAAGCCTTTAGTGGTATCCGGGAAAAATTTCTTGCAGACATCCACCATCTGTTCATCCGGCTCCACTACATCGATATGCTCTATCTCAGAATAGGCAGTAAAACCGCTGGCTACTCCGCCATCACCGCCACCGATGATGAGAACTTTCTTTACATTCGGATGCACTGCCATTGGAACATGGACCACCATCTCGTTGTAGATGAACTCATCCGCTTCCGAGAAGATGACCTCGCCGTCAAGCACCAGGAATTTACCGAAAGATTCCGACTGGAAAACATCTATCTCCTGAAACTCACTCACTGCGTGATACAGCTGGTTTGTAACACGGATATTCAGGCTTGCGCCTTCCGTCTGCGAATCTGAAAACCATATCTCTGAATTATTTTTCATGCATGTACTCCTTCAAGAACCTGCAGATGGTCCGCCGTGGGATCAGCCATGCCCTGCAGACTGCAGCCCTTTTCCCTTGCATAGAGTATGTGGCCTATTATCTCTTCCGTTATCTTTTCCCCGGGGGAAAGAATGGGAATTCCGGGCGGATAGCACATCACCGACTCACCGCACACACGCCCGGCAGTCTCCTGTATCGGAAGAGTCTCCTTCGGTGCATAAAATGATTCCTGAGGTGAACAGATAACCTTCGGTATCACCGAGTCCACATAGCTTAGTTCTTCCTTGTCTTTTTTATAGAGTCTCCTGATATCGGAAAGTGCACCTACCAGTCTCTCAATGTCCTGCATGCGGTCACCTATAGAAATGTAGGCCATGATGGTTCCGATATCACCGAACTCCATCTGTATGTCATATTCATCCCTGAGCAGGTCATAAACTTCTATTCCAGTAAGACCTATTGGCTTCGTAAAAATGCAGAGCTTCGTCACATCAAAATCATATACGCTGCTGCCATCTATCAATTCACGGCCATAGGCATAATAGTCGCCTATCTCATTTATCTCTTTTCGCGCATACTCGCTCATCTCTATAACCTTAGCAAAGGATTCCCTGCCGCGAAGGGCTAAGTTCCTTCTGCTAAGATCAAGGCTTGCAAGCAGCAGGTAGCTTGCAGATGTGGTCTGCACTAAATTGATTATCTGCCTTACGTATGCAGGATCCGCATTCTCGCCTAAAAGAAGTACTGAACTCTGTGTCAGGCTACCTCCGGACTTATGCATGGAAATGGCAGCCATATCCACTCCCGCCTTCATACCCGCAACAGGCAGGCCTTCTGCAAAATACAGCTGTGTACCATGTGCCTCATCGCAGAGCACTTTAAGACCATGCTCATGGGCAAGCGCCGTAAGAGCCTTTAAGTCGGAACATATTCCATAATATGTGGGATTGTTTATAAGAACGGCCTTTGCATCCGGATTTTCCCGGATAGCTTCCCTGAGCGCCTCTACTTCCATTCCCAGGGCTACGCCAATAACGGAATGAATCTTCAGCTTAACATATACAGGGATTGCACCACAGATGATAAGAGCATTGATAACGCTCTTATGCACATTGCGGGGAACTATTATTTTTTCTCCGGCTTTACACACGGAAAGAACCATGGCCTGCACTGCGCTTGTAGTACCGCCTACCATTAGAAAGGCATGAGCCGCGCCAAAGGCATCAGCCATCAGTTCTTCTGCTTCTGCAATAACCGATACCGGATTGCAGAGATTATCAAGGGGCTTCATGCTGTTTACGTCTATGCCGACGCACTGCTGCCCCAGGAGCTGCGTAAGTTCAGGATTTCCCCTGCCCCTTTTATGTCCGGGGACATCAAAAGGAACCACGCGCTTTTTTTTGAATTTTTCAAGAGCCTCACACAGCGGTGCTCTTTTCTGCATCTCTGTATTCATCTCTTTTTAACCAGCACCTCTGATCTGAGCTTTTGAAAAATCTCATTTACGGCAAAGTCTTCGTCAATGCCATGATACCTTACCAGACGGCTGCCGTCTGATTTATTTTTATATACGGTGAAAAATCCGTACTCATCCTTATATATCCCGAAAGCCCTTGGACCGGTATAGTTTTCACCGATATGGAAATGTGCTCGCTCCAAAGGAATATGCCTGCGCTCACAGAATTCCTTTAATTCCTCTATGGTGTGCGGCGCCTCATCAGAAGGAGCAGCGGTCCTAAGCTCCGCTCCGCAGTATGTACATATAGTCAGCTCGTCCGGGAGAAAATTCCCGCAATATTCACATTTAATGCGCATACCTTTTTATCCTTTCTATATCATCACCAGTCGCTGTCCCAATCGGTGGATCCTGAATCCCAGTCATCCCATCCACCGGAATCCCAGGAATCATCACTATCCCAGGAATCGCTGTCCCAGTCATCATCATCATAGGAACTGGTCTCCACATAATAATCACTTTCCTGGAAATCCGTCGCCCCCATGTCATCCGTGTAACTGATGCTCTGGTAATAATCCCCTGCGGAATCATCATCATTAAGTTCTTCCGGTACCGTATCCACCGTTGTCCAGTCATCAAGACCGGAATCATACATATACCAGCTGCCATTCTGATTATAGTAGGTATCACCGTCATAGCTGTAATACCCTGAACTGGGACTGTCGTCACAAGCCGCATAAATCAAAAGCGCAATTACGCAAATCACTGTGACTATAGTGCTGATACTGAGCCCGCGTGACTTCCTTGACCTTCTGCGCTTATTATTGTTCCTTACAGGCTGCGTATTCTGTACCGGCTGTGAAGCATTCCTCTGACCGCCTTTTCGATCCAGAACCTCTGACTTGAGCTTCTGATATATCTCATTTACAGCATAGGCCTCATCTTTGCCCTTGTAACGTACAGCCCTCTGTCCGTTGTCCTTGTTTTTATAGACTACAAAATCCCCGTTGCCATCCTGGAAAATACCGAAGGCTCTGGCTCCCTTGTAGTCCTCGCCTATGAAAAAGCGCATCTTCTCAAGGGGCATATTGTGAGCCGCACAGAATGACTTAAGCTCATCTATGGTCGTAGGAACCTGTGATGCGCCTCTTTTAACATTCTCGTTTACCGCTCCGCAATATGGGCATTGGGGATCGGTATCCTCTATCATCTGTTCACAATATTCGCATTTAATCTTCAAGGACTGTACCTCCTTTCATATATGCCGTTTATATCAGATGGTCCTTCCGTCCATTGCTAAACGGAAGAACCATCCGCATTGCATCAGAGTATTATTCCCAAACGACCTCTTCACCTTCATATGCATATTTAGCCATCATGGACTCGATCTCTTCATACTCAACCTTATGAGCGCCCATTCCTTCAAGAGCCTCAAAGAACGCCTTTTCATTCGCATTTATGCCTTCGTCTTCGGTCTCGCCAGTAATCGCAAAATACACTTCACCGTTTTCAGTATATTCCACTATCTCTGCCTCAGACTCGGGATCCATTAAAGGAATCGACTCGTAATCAATTTCAGGATTTATGTCATAACAGATCTGTTCTGCAAAACTTCCCCAGAAGTTATTCATGCCGAAAGCCTCAGTAGCACTTCCGTCGCTGTTCAGCATATATACGGTGTTTACATTTGCACCGGCACCTGCCGATCCGCCGACCTGAACAAAACCGGTCTGGAAAAGAGATGAATATGAACGGTATCCGTCCTCATATTCGAAAGTGATCTCCAGTGTTCCGTCGGCCTGTGCACAGAGAACAGCGTAATAGTTAAGCAGGCTGGTGTCCGTAGTTTCAAATTTTACGACAAGAAGGTCTGCACCGCCGTCTGCAGATGTAACGAATGCATGGGACGCCTCGCACTCACCACACTCCATAGCTTCCGCCGTCGCCTTAAGGGTGCCGAAGTCATAGCTGCCTTCATCAAGTGCGGGATAATTGTCATCATCCGAGAAATAAGCACCTGTAGTAGCAGAAATCTCGCCGTTAAGAAAAGACTCGT
This sequence comes from Lachnospiraceae bacterium, assembly GCA_017635395.1. Lineage (GTDB taxonomy): Bacteria > Bacillota > Clostridia > Lachnospirales > Lachnospiraceae > NK4A136. The sequence continues at coordinate 53,112 of JAGBLN010000015.1, read as the reverse complement.
AAACTTCTGCAGCATTCACAGCCTCGCCGCCCTCTTCAGGAGCATCAGTTCCCTGTGTATCATCCGCACCATTATTTTCGGTCTCAGCAGGATCTCCGGTTTCCTCAGTGTTTCCGTTTTCCTCACCGCCGTTATCATCAACAACCTCTACTTCTCCTGACGGATCAGCCGGAGTCTCTCCGTTTGTGCAGGCTGTTGCAAGTATCGCAGCCGAAAGACATGCCGTAAGTAATAAAGTTCTCTTTTTCATAATTTTCTCCTCCTGGTATGTTTACCAAAAATATCTACGGATTTCTTCGTTTTGCTTAATTTTCTTAATTTTTCCAATCCGTCAGATAATACATTATTCAGAACATATCTGTTTTAAACAGTTATCATTATATAACTTATTCCCATATTTGAAAAACATTTTATTTTCTACTTAAAATAAGTTAAAATATAGATAATACACACTGAAAGGGGGGACGCACCTGCCCCGGAACTTCGGCAGCGTGCCTGATACAATATGAAACATGTAAGAACCGACATACTCATACCCGGAATGGTGGTGGCCAGCGACATTATCGTTGACGGACAGCTGATCCTCCCCAAGGGACTGACACTTACAGACAGAGCCATCTACAGGCTTTCAACATACAATATCAAAGATATCCGTATAGAAGATCCGGTGGGTATAGAGGTCGAAGAGATAGAAGAGGAAGAAGCGGAAGAGGGTGTTGCTTCCGTTGCCGATGCACTTTTGGGCAGGACTGCCGATGAACACGACTCTGTCATCCCTGAATTTGAGGAGCCTTCCCATTTTGAAAAGCTCAAGGCCTCACCCCAGTACCAGCAGTTCCGTTCGGAATTTACCGAGAACGTCGGTACCCTCAGAGCTTCTCTGAACGAAATAGTGGAAAAAAACACTCCCGTCAAGGTTGATGACCTGATAGGAAACACCATGAAGATCATCGCTTCCCAGTCCAATACCTTCAGCGTATTTGACATGCTCCACAACATGCGTGATTTCGATGACCTTACCTACACCCACAGCATGAATGTGGCCATGATCTGTAATGTGTTCGCACAGTGGTTAGGGATGTCCCCTGACGAGGTAAAGCTTGCCACAGCCTGTGGAACGCTCCATGACATAGGTAAGCTCAGGATCGACGATGAGATAATCAAGAAACCCGGAAAACTGACGGATGAAGAGTTCAAGACCATACAGTCACATCCCATTTTCGGTTACCGCATACTGCAGAATCAGAACATAAGTGAGCATATAAAGCTTTCCGCACTGGAGCACCATGAAAAATGCGACGGCAGCGGCTACCCCATGCATCTTCCCGGAGATAAGATTGACAAATTTGCAAAGCTGGTAGCGATCGCCGATGTATATGATGCCATGACCTCCAACAGGGTCTACAGAAAAGGAATGTGCCCTTTCAAGGTAATAGAGATATTTGAGCAGGAAGGTCTGCAAAAATATGACGTGGTCTTCATAATGACCTTCTTAGAGAGTGTTGTTAACACCTATATAGATAACAGAGTCGCCCTAAGCGACGGACGCATCGGCACAGTAAAATGGATAAACAAGCAGCGCCTGTCAAAGCCTATGGTTCAGCTGGAAAACGGAGACTTCCTGGAGCTTGCGAAGAATCCGGAGCTGTCCATCACACAGATACTGTAATCAGAATTTTTTCCACAAAACGAGGAAACAAAAAAAGGGGAACATCCCCTTTTTAAATTCCAGCTATCTATACTGCCGGTCCTGAAACTTTATTCAACCAGCTTGAGCTTGGTCTTTTCATACTCCCAATCAGAAGATACTTTCCTTATATCTGCACCGAGATCACGGAGCTTCACGTCTAAATCCTCATATCCGCGCTCAACGTAACTTATATCATCAATAACAGTCTCGCCCTCTGCTGCCAGGCCCGCAAGTACCAGTGCCGCACCCGCCCTTAAATCCGGAGCTACGATTCCTGCACCGGTATATTTAGAAACGCCGGTGATAAGCGCCATATTGTTTTCAACCTTTATGGAAGCTCCAAGGCGGATCAGCTCATCAACATATTTAAACCTGTTATCGAAAATACTCTCGGTTACTATGCTTATTCCCTGGGCAAGTCCCAGCGCAACCGTTATCTGGGGCTGCATATCCGTGGGAAATCCGGGATAAGGAAGGGTACGCACCTGGGTAGAAGAAAGAGGCTCATACCTTGTAACCTGCACCGCATCGTCAAACTCTGTTATCTGACAGCCGATTTCGGAAAGCTTTGCAGTGATACACTCCAGATGCTTGGGTATGACATTCTTTATGATCATATCGCCCTGGCAGGCAGCTACTGCAGCCATATAAGTACCGGCCTCGATCTGGTCGGGAATGATGGCATAATCAGTGCCATGCAGACGCTCTACGCCACGGATGCGGATAACATCGGTTCCCGCGCCCCTGATATTGGCTCCCATGCTATTTAAAAAGTTGGCGATGTCAACGACATGAGGTTCCTTTGCGGCATTCTCTATAACTGTCCTTCCGGCCGCAAGCGAAGCAGCCATCATTACATTTATAGTAGCGCCTACTGAAACCTTATCAAAGAAAATATGTGCGCCGTGAAGCTCTTTTGCTTCAGCAGATATGCAGCCATGCGCAATATTCACCTTTGCGCCCAGTGCCCTGAAGCCCTTGATGTGCTGGTCTATACCGCGCACGCCGATATTACATCCGCCGGGAAGAGGAACTTCTGCCCTCTTATCCCTGCCAAGAAGCGCACCTACAAAATAATAAGATGCACGGATCTTCTTCATGTACTCATCATCAATGAAAGTGCTGTTAAGCTTTGAACTGTCAATGATGACGGTATGCCTATCCTCGTGATCTACCTTTACACCTATGCCTTTCTCAGCCTTGAGCAACACTTCCGTATCGGTAACATCCGGAATATTCTCTATTCTTACAGGGTCTGTAGTCATGATAGCTGCAGCGATTATTCCCAGCGCAGCATTCTTGGCCCCTCCGATGGTAACTTCTCCTACCAGCGGATGTCCTCCCCTGATCACATATCTTTCCATAAAACATCTCCAATATCACGCAGAAAATAATCCCTGCGCTCATAATCCGTGGGAATTATATCGTAAAACATTCCCTTTGTCAAAACGGTGACATAACTCCCATCGGTGTAAACCTTATATCCAGACTATGGTCATTCAGTAAAAGAGCCGAACTAAAACCTCCTGCTGCTCCGTTCGTAAGAGATTATGACCGACACTCTCGCAAAAGTTCCGGAACGGTTCTCTATAGTGTAATCCCTGCCGCCGGCTATCCTTATCTCGTCGCCTGTACTCACAGTATAGACTTCATTGCCAGCCCGGAAAAGCAGCTCGCCTTCAATAACTGTCAAGTACCGCACCGTATCTTCCTCGTCCGTGATATCCTTCATGCTTCCGCCCGGGTAGATTTCAGCCTGGTACATTTCAAAGGAACGCCTGCTGTCATAACCGAATATCTGGCGTATACGGTACTTGCCTTCCTTCTTCATGTATATGTCGGTTCTGTCAGGATCAATAACCATTATGTCTTCTTCGCGGCTGTAAAGGAGTTCGTCAAAGCTTATCCTCAGTCCCTCGGCAATCTTTTCCATGGTGGCGACCGTAGGATTGGACTCGCCGCGTTCGATCTGCCCCAGCATGCTCTTGCTTACCCCTGTGCGCGTAGAAAGAGCATCCAGGCTCAGGTTCCTGGACTTACGGATCCTTTTTAAGTTTTCTGAAATCTTTCTGTCGATCTTGCTCATGGAATCCTCATGTGCTGCGCGCCGGCAGACGCTTATATCCGTCAGCTCCTTATTCCTGTTACATTCCATTTACACAAAATAATCGCAGCAATGAGGATCCTCCGCAGATCAATCCCCCCATGCTGCGATCATAAATTCTGAACATTATTCTCAAATTATACCAAATATATGCAAAACTAACACAGTCAGGTCAATAAGGGTCAGTATAAGGGTAAACAGTGCTATGCCCTTTACGCCGCCTACGGCCTTCTTTATCTCTTTCTTCAGTGAGTCAGAAGAATCTGACTGCTTCTCGCTCTTCTCATTAAGTATAGCCTGAACATTGCGGTAAACCTTCACGCTTTCCTTATGCATGAACTCTTCATTCAGCTTAAACCTCTCTTCAAGCTTTTCAGAGATTGACTCCTCTTCCGGCTCTTCTTCCTTCTCTTCCTGAAGCTTCGCTATAGCAGCCTCAAGGGATTCTATTGAAGTATTCAGCCTTTCACTGACAAGGTCCAGGGTTTCAAGTGCCTTCTTAAGCTTGTCCTGCTGGGCATTGATCTGGTCAAACTGGCCCTGCTCCATAATGCTCTGCTGATTCCTGATGTCAGCTATGGCATTGCGACTAGCATTGAGGGCATCATAGATATCCGTCATGGCCTGTTTCATTTCGCTGTTGCCCGAATTAACGACAGCCATAATATCCTGTGCCTGGGAATTTGACTGCGAAAGCAGTCCAAGGAACTCCTGCAGCTTATCATCAGAATCCTTTAATTCAATCAAAATGCCCTTTATCTGTGCATTTGAAGCAGTAAGCTGGCCTAATGCCTCCTGCACCTTTCCCTCAGACTCATTAACCTGACTCAGAGTCTCCTGCAGCTTGGTATCCATCTGGCCCAAAGTATCCTGAAGCTTAGCGTCAGACTCAGCAATCTGGTCAAGGGACTCCTGCAGCTTTGTGTTATCGCCGCCCTGGGCAAGAGTTTCCTGAATCTTAGTATTAGACTCGGCAAGCTGTCCCAGTGCTCCCTGTATCTGAGTATTTGACTCCAACAGCTGGCTCAGTGTTTCCTGTACCCTTGCGTCAGACTCAGCCAGCTGATCCACAGATGCCTGCAGCCTGTTACCTGACTCAGCCAGGTCTGAAATTTCACGGGATACCGAATCATTATCAGATCCTCTGTTTATATCATCAATGGCAGACTTAAGCGCTACTGACATAGCAGCCAGGGTATCTTCCGTATTGGTCTGGGTCTGCTGTATGGAGAAAATGCCATCCTTAATACCTGAGATTTCTTCAAGAACAGAATTTACCTCAGGCTCTCCGGATTCTTCTGCCTTTGTCTCTTCTGCTGCCGCCTCAGCTTCAGCCGCTTCAGCATCAGCCTGCTCTGCTGAAACCTTTGCATCCGCAGAATTCACTATCACGCTTATCTGCTCAAGTATAAGTTCGTTAGAAGCTTTTATTTCCTCGACAGCCTCATTTATATCGGAGGATGCCGCCTTTACCTCATCAATGCTGATTGCCAGCTCATTTTTTGACGCCTTCAGCTCGTTTATGCCTTCCACAATGGCGTCGTTTGTCACCATGATCTCATCAGCGGCAAACATGTCCTCTTCCTTTGAAAGAGAACCGTCCTGAATTTCATTACGAAGCGCTGTTATTGAATCTTTTACAGCCTGTATGTCCTCACGTATGCCGTCTGTGGCAGTGCGCACATCCTGGGCGGAACTCTGTACAGCCACAGAAGACTGCTTAAGCTCTGCTGCCGGCTGCTCTATGGCATTGCGCAATGACTCAGAAAGGGTCTGCACCATGGTCTCGTCCATGTTGCCAACCGCTGCGCCCACAGCCTTTGATACTGCCTCGGACATCTCCCTTGAAACCGCCTCAGTATCTACACCGCCTGCAGCAGCCTCAAGCTTGAGCGTTTTTACTTTTTCCATGCTCTCATCAACGAGGGCATACATTTTTTCGGTCAGTTCCGTATTGCGGTAGTTCAGTTTCCGCATCTCCTGAAGAACAGCCTCGTATGCACCAACCTGCTCCTCAAGGTTGTGCATCTGCGTCTGCTCCGCCTGTGAATTGGCACGGATCATATCCTGTGCGTTGTACCGCTCCGCAAGCTTGTCCATAAAATTATCCATGTCTGACCTCCAATTTTTTATTAGTGCACGTTAACTATATAGCCTTCCGGAAGTATAGTCTCAAAAAGTTTCTTTATAAAATCCTCAGCCCTGTCATGAGCATCAAGCAGAAGTCCCTGCTCAACATACTTCTTTTCCATTATTTCCTTTTGGTCTTCCTCAAACTGGGCAAAATCGCCCACGGAAATAGGATTGAAAATGCTGGACTTCTCATCAAGTACCTGGACTGAATTAGGATCTATCTCATGACTTAGGATCTCTGCCTCAGGCAGTGTCACATCCACGATGTTATCTTCCACCGTTATTATTACTTCTTCCATATCCACACCGGCCTTGATCTCGCCGTCATAGGTTATGACAAATTTACTCTCCGTAAGGGGAATCTCCCACCCCTGTATCTCCTTTGCATCAGAAAAGCTTGCCGCATTGCTGTACTGGGTAGAAAGAACTGCCAGCTCGCTGATATTGGTCAGTTCATCCTGCAGGACCTTGATATCCAGTTCCTGCTTATCCTCCACCTCGGGGATCTCATCCATAAGCATCTCTGTGGGACTCTTAAGGTTCTTTATAAAACCTACAACCAGAACCACACCAACAGTAAGTATGATGCCCACACCTAAGCCTATTCCCAGTGCCATTCCGGCTCCGAAAGGCAATGCTGCACTCTTACGGCTGTCCGATGATGCTGATTCCTTAATCTCAGCCTTATTCTCTTTATTTTCTTCTATATTGCTCATAGTTCAACATATCCTTTAACAGATATCTGCATACAGCAGGTACGGACTCTTTTGGCTTAATACCACTTAGCCCGCACAGCCCACAGCTCAATATGTAATTTTATCATAATATTGTGGAAATTAGTTGAAAAATAGAAGAAAAATATACCATAAAAAACCGCATCCCCTTAATATGGGAATGCGGTCTCAGAATTAAATGATCAGGTTGGTTCAGACTTTCTTCACGGAAATCGTAAGCTTCTCGCCGTTGATATCCCATTCCTTTGCATTATCAAAAGTCTCGCCGAACTTAAACTCATTCGCAAGAACCTTGCCGGAGATCATATCGGAATTCTTCTTTATGATATCCTGCAGCTTGTCATTGCCGGTAAATGCAGCCTCTATGCGGTCCATTACCTCGAATCCGGAATCCTTTCTCATGGTCTGGAGCTTGGAGATCACTTCATATACAAAACCTTCCTCGATAAGCTCTTCGGAAAGATTTGTATTCATTACAACGGTCACCGGTCCGTCTGCTTCTGCGGCATAGCCGTCCTTCTGGCTCATGCTGATCAGCAGGTCTTCCAGAGCGAGGGAGATCTCGTTTCCGTCGACATCAAAGGTGATGGCGCCCTTATCCTTTAACTCTGCCATTGCGACATTTCCGTCAAGACCTGCAAGGTGCTGCTGTATGCCCTTAAGGAATTTGCCGTACTTAGGACCTACGGTCTTAAGCTGGGGCTTAAAGGTATAAGAAGTAAACTCACTTACATCATCGGCAAACCTTACATTCTTAACATTCAGCTCTTCCCTGATTATTGCAGTATAGAACTCGTCGGGTACAACCGGAGTCTTTACTATCATTTCACCGATAGGCTGGCGGTTCTTGATATTTGCACTGTTTCTTGCGGCACGGCCGATGGTAACGATCTTAAGGACAGCTTCCATGTTTTCCTCAAGCTTCTTATCGATCATTGCTTCATTTACCTTCGGGAAGTCACAAAGATGAATGGATTCCTTTGCAGACTTATCCACACTGCATACAAGGTTCTGATAAATCTCCTCAGTCATGAAGGGGATCATGGGTGCTGCTGCCTTGGACAGCTCAACCAGCGCGGTATAAAGAGTCATGTAAGCATTTATCTTGTCCTGCTCCATTCCCTTTGCCCAGAAACGCTCACGGCAGCGGCGCACATACCAGTTACTCATTTCATCCGTGAAATCCTGCAGTGCCCTTGCCGCCTCAGGTATCCTGTAGTTGTTAAGGTTATCATCCACTTCACCGATCACAGTATTAAGCTTAGACAACAGCCACTTATCCATTACGGAAAGCTTGTCATATTCAAGACTGTACTTTGTCACATCGAACTCATCGATATTTGCGTAGAGTACCCAGAACGCATATGTATTCCAGAGCGTTCCCATGAACTTTCTCTGACCTTCCTGAACAGCCTTGCCATGGAAGCGGTTAGGCAGCCAGGGTGCGGAGTTGATGTAGAAATACCACCTGATGGCATCTGCTCCGTACTTTGAAAGCGCATCAAAAGGATCAACGGCATTACCCTTGCTCTTACTCATCTTTTCGCCGTTTTCATCAAGTACGAGTCCCAGCACGATAACATTCTCGTAAGGTGACTTATTGAAAAGAAGAGTACTCTCAGCCATAAGTGAGTAGAACCATCCTCTGGTCTGGTCCACAGCCTCGGATATGAACTGTGCCGGGAACTGCTGCTCAAAAAGCTCCTTATTCTCAAAAGGATAATGGTGCTGCGCAAATGGCATTGCACCGGAATCAAACCAGCAGTCGATAACCTCCGGTACCCTCTTCATTGCCTTGCCGCACTTAGGACACTTGCACTCGATCTCATCGATATAAGGTCTGTGAAGCTCAACGGTCTGTGCCTTGGGATCTCCGGAGAGTTCCTCAAGCTGCTTGCGGGAACCTATTGCCTCCTGATGTCCGCAGTCTGTGCACTCCCAGATATTGAGGGGTGTACCCCAGTAACGGTTTCTGGAAATACCCCAGTCCTGAATATTTTCAAGCCAGTTGCCGAAACGGCCTTCACCTATGCTTGCGGGGATCCAGTTAACAGTCTTATTGTTTGCAACCAGGTCATCCCTTACTGCTGTCATCTTGATAAACCATGACTCTCTTGCATAGTAAAGAAGAGGAGTCGAGCATCTCCAGCAGTGAGGATAATCATGCTCAACCTTTGGTGCCGAGAAAAGGATATTTCTCGAATCAAGCTCTTTTAATACCTCGGGATCGCAGTTTACAGCGCCGCCGTCTATCTCGTGCTGGGTGGGCTTGCAGCGCATACCAGCAAAAGGTGTCTCAGGCTTCATGACGCCGTGCTCATCCACCATCTGTACGAAAGGAGCATCGTATTTACGTCCTACTCTCGCATCGTCTTCACCGAATGCAGGAGCAATATGTACGATACCGGTACCGTCAGACATTGTTACATAATCATCGCAGTATACAAAGAATGCCTTTTTCTTCTGCTTATCCGCTGCGTCCTTTGCACACTGGTAAAGAGGCTCGTACTCTTTGTACTCAAGTTCTTTTCCTTTGTATGTTTCAAGCACTTCATACGCAGGAGCGCCTTCGGGACGCTCTATGGAACCAAGGACACTGTCAAGCAGCGCCTCAGCAAGAATATATGTGAATCCGTCTGCTGCCTTTACCCTTACATAAGTCTCTTCGGGATTTACGCAGAGAGCGATATTGGATGCCAGTGTCCAGGGTGTGGTCGTCCATGCGAGGAAATAAGCATCTTCACCCACGATCTTGAATCTTACAATGGCGGTTCTTTCCTTTAAGGTCTTATATCCCTGTGCCACCTCATGGGATGAAAGAGGGGTTCCGCAGCGAGGGCAGTAGGGAACGATCTTAAATCCTTTGTAAAGAAGTCCCTTATCCCATATTTCCTTTAAGGCCCACCACTCGGACTCAATATAATCATCATGGTATGTTACATAAGGATCATCCATATCGGCCCAGAATCCAACTGTGCCGGAGAAATCTTCCCACATGCCTTTATACTTCCATACGGATTCCTTACACTTGCCGATAAAAGGATCGAGACCGTAGCTTTCGATCTGCTCCTTGCCATCGATGCCTAAGAGCTTCTCAACCTCGAGCTCAACAGGAAGTCCGTGGGTATCCCAGCCGGCCTTACGGGGAACCATGTTTCCCTTCATGGTGCGGTATCTGGGGATCATATCCTTTATAACTCTGGTAAGCACGTGTCCTATGTGGGGCTTTCCGTTAGCGGTAGGCGGTCCGTCATAGAATGTATAAGTAGGGCAGCCCTCCCTCTGCTCAATGCTCTTCTCGAAGATCCTGTTATCTTTCCAGAACTTCTCGATCTCTTTTTCACGCTCCACAAAATTAAGATCTGCGGACACTTTGCTGTACAACATGTTTTCTTCCTCCTTTGTCTCCGTCCTTTTCTCGTCGGGACGGGTGATCAATAAACAAAACTTACCGGAGCTTTTCCGACAAGCCACGCACTATTCTATCACAATTGTTCGTTGCTCGCCATCCCCGGTTCGCCATTATCATTTGACATTTTACCATATCAAAGTTATAATTTATTCATAGAAAAGTGCTACCGATAGACGGTTGCCCGAGATAATCAGTTAAGAAATAACCGCTCGTTTTCTCAGGACGGGGCGGTTATTTTTTTGCCTTGCTATTTCGACCTACTGCATAGCCCAAAGCAACAGAACATACGTTCCTGTCAATTCTCTTACGCTTTACGATAATTTTCCACAACCTTCCTTATGGCATGGATGGTGTCATCCACATCCGTATCCTCCATCTTGGGATAGAGCGGGATGGACATGATGCCACTGTATATCTCCTCCGCAACGGGGCAGAGGCCCTTTTCGTAACCTTTGCTTCTATAGTAAGGGAACCAGTACACCGGCACATAATGAACCTGGGGCACCACATTCTCTGCAGTCATTGCTTCAAAGAACTGTGCACGGCTGCACTTGAGCAGCTCTTTATTGAGCCTTATCACATACAGATGCCTGGTGGTATCGGACTCAGGTATCTCCTTCTGGACTATTATCTCGGGAAGACCTGCAAAAGCCTCATTGTATCTGTTTACTATCTCTTTGCGTCTTTCCGAGAAAAACGAAAGCCTCTTCATCTGGCTGGTAATAAGAGCTGCCTGGAAATCTGTCATGCGGTAGTTGTAACCTAAGGATATCTGTTCATATACCCAGCGTCCCTCATGGGGTGCGTCTTCCATCAGGGCTTCATCATGTGTTATGCCGTGGGTGTGGGCAAGAACCAGCTTTTTGTATAAGTCGTCATTATTAGTAGTTACCGCACCACCCTCGCCTCCGGTTACGGTCTTAACCGGGTGGAAGGAAAAGCAGGTCATATCCGCAAGGGAGCCCACTTTTTTACCATCATAGGAAGTACCGATGGAATGTGCCGCATCCTCTATGAAAACAAGGCCATGGCGGTCGCATATCTCCCGGATCTCCCGCACCTTTACAGCCTGGCCGGTATAGTCTACTGCCACCACAGCTTTGGTGCGTTCCGTGATATGAGCCTCGATACTTTCAGGATCAATGGTATAGGTTTCCGGATCGATATCCGCAAATACAGGTCTCGCCCCACAGTAGAATGCACAGTTGGCGGATGCTGCAAAGGTGATAGGCGTAGTGATGACCTCATCTCCCGGTCCCACGCCCGCTGCTATACAGGCGCAGTGAAGTGCTGAAGTTCCGCTGTTTACCACCACCGCATGCTTTGCGCCGGTGTATTCGCACAGGCCTCTTTCCAGCTCCTCAACTTTAGGTCCGCATGTAATAAAGTCACTTTCCAGTACGGATCTTACCGCATCTATATCTTCCTCGGTTATCCACTGGCGGCCATAGTAGATCTTGCCGCTTCTTACAGGATATCCGCCTTCTATCGCTAATTTTTCCATAAATCCTCTCTACTTTCTTTTGTTGATTTAACAAAAAGCCTTGATTCTCCGTAAGTATTTAAACGGTATTTATAGAATAATGTTAAAGAACTTCATTATATTTCACACTTATTCCGAGACAAGTCTAACACATACGGCACGATTTTTACAATATAATTAGACAGCATCGATACCGTAAAGTTATTGTTCCATTTTAACACTGTTTTTTCGTGTCAAATTCCCCAAAGTCCCCAAAGCATTTCGTCAGCGCAAATTAATCGTTGGATATGATAAAAAGAATCTCCTCGAAGTAAAAAGAATCTTCTATATGAAATAAAATTGAAATAAAACAATCGGGGAAATGACTGATCATTCCCCCGATTATTATTGGCAGTACACACATTTGTAAAAGACATATGTCTGTATATTATCTCATCTACTTTTATACCTTTAAGGTCCGCGTCAACCAGGGCCATCTTATTTTTTATGTCATCAAGTGCAGCATTCACATTTGATAATCTGTCTGTCAAAGCCGCCGGATCTGCGCCCGTGACATCCGTAAGGTCAAGATCATCCGCTTTGCGTCTTCTGCTTTCTTCCCTTGCTTCCTTTACCGCTTCCTTCGTCTCCTCCGTAAGAGCTTCCTGCACCGCTTTCTTTTCCGCTCTTTCTGCTTCGAGCTCTTCCTGCTCTTCTTTTTCTTCCTTTTTCTCTTCGGCTTTTTCCTGCTCCTCCTGCATCTTTTCTTCTATCTTATCCTTAGCCTCATTCATTGCCATGCCGATCACAGCACGGTTAGCTTCATCCATAATAGTCTCAGCCTCATCCTGCGCATCTGCCATGGCATGAGTCTTGTTTTTCTCAGTCTCTGCATCTGTCAGTGACTGCCTGATCGACATCAAGGCATTATCCGCGTCATCAATCCTCTTCTGCGCGTGGTCAAGCTGTTCATTTGCTTCCAGCATCCGAGACTGGTATTCCGTCAGATTTGCCTCTATCTCATCCGCACGGACACGATTTTTCTTCATCTGCTCGATGTCACAAAAACGTTCATCATAACTTGCCTTACGGTATGACATCAGCCATTCAAGGTCTTTCTGCTCCTTTGATTCAGGATCAACATTATATTCTTTCCGGAGCGTATCTATCATGTCTTCGGCAGTCTTTTTATCAGACAGAGCCGCTGCCTTTTCTTCCCGCTTTGTTTCCGCATACTTCCTGATCTCATCCAGCTGCCTGTCGAAATCACGGTCTGCACCAAAAGCATCCGAAACCACCTTATAAGCTTTCTTTCGTGCCTCCTCAAGCCTCTCCTGCTTCGGATCATTTCCCAGATTCATATTGCCCGCAAAGAAGGCTTTTTTATTTGTATTATCCGTAGCATCTTCCCTTTCATTGGAACTACCGCCGCCTAATCCGGGTATTAATGTATTCTTTTGCTGCTCCTGAAAACTGATCGAGATATTCATGATAAGCCTCCCTGCTTTTCAATGATATAGTTCAGATGTATTATAATATACTTTATACATTCCACCAACGGCTATTGCCTGTTTCTCATAGTTTAAGCCTGCACTTCCTCAGCAGCTTTATCCTGCTTTTCCTTATAGTCATCAAAAAGAGACTCCACCGCATCATAGGTTCTGTGACAGATATCCGGAAGCGCATCTCCCCAGGCTTTTGCCGCCTTTTTAAATCCTTTTTCAAATGCAGTGCGCATCTGCTCCATCTTTTCCGGATCACCGCCGCTTAGTGCCATTGCGAAATCAAATATCCTCTGCGATGTCTGTGTAACTCCCCAATAACCATCCTCTGCTATATCCGCCTGTGCCTGAGCCCTTGTCTTTGCATCTACAGTAAGTCCTGCGTACATATTCTTCAGATTCTTTCCGTTTGCCACATCAAAGGATCTTCCCTGCTTTGATATCAGTTTATCAACGACATCCTGAAGCTGCTTCTTTTTGGATTCAAACACAGCCTTTATCTGATCGATCTGCTTTTTATCTGCTTTGTATGTATTCTTTGCCGAATTGCTCTCTGATGTGTCAGTGCCCTTTTCATACACTGCAGACTTGTCGGTGGTGACTTCCGCAGATCCGGATGCGCTTCCTGAAATGTTTTTCCCACCCGACACCTGTGTGACATCATTTTCTCCCGCTGCGGTCCCCGACACTTTGCCAGCAGATACCGGAGTGTAACTTTCTGCATAAGATGATGTAATTTCGTTGATCATATTTATTCCCATAATAAATTCCTCCATTCGATAAAAGACGATGCGACTATGTTATATCTGTCCTATAACAGATTCAATTATCTGATTACAGATATTTAAGTTTCTTTCCCGTATCACAGATTCAATTATCTGTTTACAGATATTTGATTTTCTTTTCCGTATCACTGATTTCTTTATCCAGTTTACTGATCTGCGATTCGTAAGTTCTCCGTGCATCATAGCCTAGTGCATTATCCATTTCCTTCTTCAGTTTTTCCCGCTTTTCTTTCAGGCTTTTAAGATTATTTTCCGTATCGGTATGGGTCCTGCCTGCATCCGATCCATTATCACCTATCACCGTATTGATACGGGATTCAGCCACAGTACTAATACTCTTTATCCATGTACCGTCAGCACTGTAAGTCGCTTCCTTTGTGGCAGCCGCATTACTGAGTCCCGCCGCCTTAGCCGAAACCTTGACCGCATATGAATCAATTCCCTGAAAAAGACTCTTCATGGTAGTAATATTTGCTTTCTTTAACTCTTCTTCATTTACCGAAAGCTTTCCATCTGCGCCAACTGTTATTCCGACTTCATTTAGTAACCGTCCATGCTTTTCGGTCATTGTATCCAGCCATTCACCGCACCTAAGAACAGATTTAGTTTTAGAATTATACGCTGCATCTATTGCCTGATTGTATGAATCCGCAAAATCTTTTACAGCCTTTACGATTGCTTCGGGATTGCTGAAAACCTCTTTTTTTCTTCCGCTTGTTTCATCCTCGATTTCTTCTGTCGCCCAAAGCTTATCCGAAGAGAGCACATCCGCCTTTTTCTTCAATGAATCCGCAGTTGACCTGATCCTTGTCAGCTTATCCCCGGAATCACCCACCAGAGATTTCGCCTCCTGCTTCTGACTGCCATAGTAACCTTTAAGCAGCTTACGATAGCTTCCGTTTTTGATTGACATATAGGATGTAAGATCCACGCCGGTTGAAGAGTTTGAAGATGATCCTCCGAAAAATACAGAATAGTCTATGCCTGAATTGATATTATTGATATTTGCCATGTCCTTTCCTCCCTGAAAATGTGCAAACCCTTTGTGACAGGGATATCCTTATCCCTTTTATACACCTGTATCGACTGATATAAGGTGAAGCAAATGCCGGAATAGATTTCTGTCATATGCTATACAATAAATATTACGGATGATTTTCGCAGAAAACAACCGACTCGTAGTGAACAGCCGTTTAAATGTAGTGGAAAGTCATTGGGAATTATCTTTATTATGCAAAAGTACGCGAAGCTCTATCTCTCCGTCTTTCCTTACAAATTCCATTTCGCCGTTGTAAGAAAGAGCTATATGTCTTATCATTTTCAGGCCAAGGCCGTGACCTTCATCATTTTTAGTACTAAGCGGCAGCCCATCGGCATCATATTCAGGATCCTCGCCTTCAAAACTGTTTTTTATGATAATCGTAAAAAACTCTTCCCTGCTTATGGAAGAGATACTTATCCACCTCCTACTGCCGGACACTCCCCGCAGGGCATTGTCCAGAGCATTGTTAAGCAATACACTCAGATCAAAAACATCTATCACAGGCTGTCCGGGAAATGTAAAATCACATTTAAAATCAAACCCCTGCTTTACCGCCATGTCACGCTTTGACGAGAGTATGGTATCGATCACCGGATTTCCACAGCGAATACCGTCAACACCTGCGGAATATTCCTCCTTAAGCCTGGTCATATATTCCCTGGCTTCCAGATGACGTCCCCTGTCCGCAAGCCGTTCCATAGTCATCATATGATTTGAAATATCATGTCTTAACATCCGAATCTGATCATACATTTGCATGGTCTGCTCGATAGTCTGCCGCATCTGTGACATCTCATTCATTAAAGTTTCTTTTTGCGCATTTTCTTCCCGTTCTTTTCTCACCTTCTCATACAGAAAAACTATCATGAGGATTGCCATATAGCTGAAAACATAGAAAAGAAACCTTACAAAATCCGGCGGTATGTTTTCTTTTATGAAGCCGCTTTCTATTCCCTGACTGTATATTCTGATATACTCCCTGAAAACCTCAGCTTCAAACAACGGTGCCAGTGTCGGTATCAGCATTAATACCAGCTCACGAAAGCTTAATTCCTCTAGGTGCCTGTATACTTTTGCGAATGCGAATACCATAGCCCAGAGTACGATTCCGTGAAGGATCACGGAAAACACAGCACTGATAAAGAATCCAAACATAAGCCTGTCCGGGTCAGACGATGCATTCATGAAAGGAACATTCATTTCCAGCCACAGTGAAAAGAACCCCCATTCTGCCATAAGAGCACTGCTTAAGTATCGGAATGATATGAATACCGCACACAGAAAAATCTTCTGAAAAGGCTTTTCCCTTTCAAATATATATATGGACAGAAAAGCCGAAAGCATAATGATCACATATGCCTTATTCCCTGCGCTTTCGGTCAACAGATACATCACCACACCTGCTGCGGCCGTTATGATTCCGGGGACAATGCATAAGCTTTTCCTGCTCAGATACGGTCTTATAAGCATTGCAAAACAAAAGCCCATAAGCAAAAGGATCATTATGATCTCGCCATTTGAGATGAAATCATATACCTGCTGATACTTTTCCGGATCTAAATTCATATGTCACTTCCCTTTGATGCAGGTTCGGCAGTGTACTGAAGAAATCTCTTTACAAACAAAGGATAGTTTGCCTTGGAAATACTGACATGTCCGTTTTTAAGGGTGATACCGTCCGCACCGTATCTGACTACATAGTTAAGATTTATAAGGAAGGCCCTGTGAACACGAAAGAAATCGCCCCCAAGGACTTTTTCAAGATCGGATATTTTCCCGTAATACTCTATGCTGTCATTCATTCTGTGTAATATCACCTTACGCCCCATTGCTTCAACATAGACGATCTCGGAAATAAAAACCTTTTCGTGCACGCCCTTATGATGGATCATCATGCTTGGCCGCTCGTCTGCATCTGTATTGGAAACCATGCATTTCCGCACCGCCCTCTGCAGCGTATCATTCAGTTCCTTTTTCGAAAACGGTTTTCTCAGATACTGAAACGCTTCAACACTGAAAGCCTTCCATACATATTTTTCTTCCCCTGAAATGAAAATGATCACGGTCTCTTTCCCTTCCTTACGAAGCTTCTCTGCAACATCAATTCCATTTATCCCCGGCATCTCAATATCAAGGAAAAGAATATCCATATCCATGTCATGCTTTAAAAGGACCATTCCGTTTGAATAAATATCAACCTTTGCATCAGGAACCAAAGATGCGATCTCATTTTTTAGTACCGCACATATTCTCTTGTCATCATCACAGACCGCTATTCTCATTTTCTCTATCCGGACTTATATTCAACCACATTTCTGCAATTATTATTAAAACTTCCCACTAACTGAACTACTTAGAACGACACTCGCAATTGCGCCGGAACAATC
The DNA here is from genome assembly GCA_017635395.1 of Lachnospiraceae bacterium. Classification (GTDB taxonomy): domain Bacteria; phylum Bacillota; class Clostridia; order Lachnospirales; family Lachnospiraceae; genus NK4A136. Next base: position 35,861 of record JAGBLN010000015.1, on the reverse strand, counting down.
ACGATGCGTTGTTAGCCGAGGGGAAATCCAGTGCTTACAGCCCGTTGTTATCCGGTGCAGGGTTGCGAGACGGTATGCCCCTAGCCGGCTCGCATGTAACGGATAGCTACGGGCTGTTAGCAATTAGTTTCCCGAGGCGTTGCATCGGTTCCGGTGCATATGCGAGTCGTCGTTCTCTTTCCACAGACTATATGTGGGAAGTTATTACTAAAAATTATATCGACACATAAAGGATTAAACAGAGTCCTGTGTAATGAAACGGCCTTAAATTGTAGCGAAATGACTGTGCACCTCCCCCGATGCACTATAATAAGCACCGTTGCTTATTGCGCTTACTATGATAAACACGCACATTCAGTACATTTAAGGTTCCTTTCATTACATACAGGTTTTGACTATCAAAAGCCCTGTCGAAATATCTGTCAGTACGAAATGATCATTTTTCAGAAAGGACGGTATGATATATGAATACAATGATACACAGCGAATACAGTATAGAAATAAGTGCAAGCTGCAAACAGACCACAGTTCAAAAAGCTGTTCCGCATCCTGAGTGGGATCCGAAAAAAGTCTATAATTATCTGGAAGATATGGGTGAAGGATTTCGGGAATACAAGAGCAGAGCCACTGCTTTTTACCGTTCGGATTTTGCTGTCAAAGACCTGAATAAAGCCGTCAGTGTCGACGAGCTTAAAAAGATGATAAGTGATTATTTCCCAAAATATAAATTCACCGACAGAGAACCGGAAGAGCCGGTTGCAGGAAGCTTCTACCTTTATATCGACAGGTCACAGCTAAACAAAATGGCATCCAATCCAGCCTACCGCGCAAAGGTATTCGGCCTTATGGACAGTGAGCTGCAGGGGGCAAAGGGATATACATTAAAGCACTGTGATGGCAAAAACAGAACCCATTATATGACCGGAAGCATCTTTTCCCTGGCTGAGGCCAACTTCTCGATAGACGGTGTAGGAATGCTGCCAGGCTCAGATGGAATCCCGTACCACGGCAGCGGTATCGGCAGCGTTTCAAGCGGCAGTCCCGCACAGGTTCGCAGTCAGGCATATATCGAACAGGTACTGCATCCCGGCAAATACATTGCTTCAAGAAAAGCCGCAGAAAGTCTTCGCTCTCCCTCAGCAGAGGAACTCCGTGCAGAGGAAAGACGTACTGAGCACAAGCTGGAAGTGCGCATGCGCTATAGAGAATGGCTTGAAGACAAGACCGAAGCCGACATGCTTCAGGAACAATTCATGACTGATATTTCCGATTTTGAAGAAAAGTTAACTGTATTCGATACCAGCTCATGATTTTTCCGCAAGTTTTGCTTTAAGTTCGGCAAGCTCCGCCAGAGCTGCATCACGCTCCATTATCCTTAATGTTTCGGAAAACATGCCGATCACCTCCTCCGGTTTTCTTCTGAACTCTGCGATATCCCTGTACAAAGCAGCAAATTCAGGAAACGAATTCACAAGCGAGATTATCTCTTCCGGCTGTTCATATGTAAAAAATGAAAGCCAATTCCTTGATCCTCTGGGACTGGGAAGTGAGAAAATCCGTATGCTCCATCAGCCGAATACTGAAGAAGTATATTCAGTACAGTGTCGCCGGAGAACAGATAATCGTTTAATGTGATCATATTAGCATTACCAGGAACTGATGACAATCATATTTTTCATTAATGCGCTATTGCCGGCCATCAGAATTCCTCCCTTGTGTATTCTGATTCTCACGCTTATTTATCCAGCATCATTCCTGCCACAGCCTGTCCCAGCGCCAGTCCGCCGTCATTAGCCGGGATCATGCTGTGCATAAGGACATCCATGCCATTTCCTTCAAGCTTTTCCTTAAGCAATTTAGTAAAAAGACGGTTTTGGAAACAGCCGCCGCTTAATGCAGCGGTGCTTATGGCGCTCCCGTCTGAAATAGCAGAGGTCACTTTTGCAGTCTCTTCGGCCAGCATGTCATGAAAGGCATATGCAAGCATGTCTGCTGACAAACCGTCCAGCAATCCTTTGCAGATGTTCTCAAAAATCCACGCGGTATGTATATTTCCGGCTGAGAGGCTTGACGCTTTATCTTTTGTTAACAGCGACTCAGTATTAAACGAACGGTTTACGGGACTATATTTTTCCTTAAATCCTGTATACTCACTAAGCACCTTATCCCTATCCGCATATCTTTCTGCCGCAAATTCAAGGGCCATGGCAGCCTCTCCCTCAAAAGATGACTTGCAGCATATGCCAAGCACTGCGCTTACTGCATCAAAGAGACGACCGGCGCTGGTTGATATTACTGCGCCTATGCCTTTTTTCACCATCTGTATCTGCATCGCCAGTTCATTCGCAGATAGAACGCCTGATTCCACATATGTCTCAAATATACGCTTCACGCTGTCGTCATACGGTTCCATTTCCGTGTCATGCACACATATGTCCCGGAGCATCGATACGGCTATGCGCCAGCCTTCCTTAGACGCAGTATCTCCTCCTATGTGCATAAAAGGCGTGATGTGGGATTTCCTTTCAAATCCCCTTGCATCACATACCATTATCTCTCCGCCCCATATGCTGCCATCTTCACCGAAGCCTGTTCCATCGAAAGAGATTCCTATCGTCCTATTCATATAATCATTTTCTGCCATGCAGGAAAGTACATGCGCATAATGATGCTGCAATTTTACCAGTTTTGCTCCGCTCTGTGCCGCCAGTTTTTCTGCGAGCCGTACAGACTGATAATCAGGATGGAGGTCACACACAATGACATCAGGCCTTCGTTCCGGTATCTGAAGCATATCTTCAAATCTGTATACAGTCTCTTCAAGGACTTCTGACGCCCTGATATCACTTAAATCCCCAATAAAGGACGACGGATAAAACAGATTGCCAACACCTATGCAGAAAGTATTTTTCAGCTCACCGCCGATAGCAAGCACTGTCTTTCTATTCTTTATCCTCTTGTCATCTTCTGTTCCTATATTTTTATTACTATCACTTTTAGCTACTACAGAAATATCGGCCTGACCATTATAATAACCAGCCGCATTATCTATATCATCTGTCCCCAGTTCCACCCTCACCGGCAGCGGCGCAAACCCGCGCGAACGTCTTATCATATACGGCATTCCATCAAGAAAATCCATTACCGAATCATCAGCCCGCGTCAGTATCGGCCTGCTGTTAGAAAGAATGCCGTCTGTAAATCCACTCAGTACACCAAGTACTTCCTCATCCGTTGAACATATGGGTGAACCGCTTATGTTTCCGCTGGTCATGACCATGGCTTCCAGTCCCGAATACTCAAATAAAAGTATCTGGACAGGTGCATAGGGAAGCATTACTCCCAGTGCAGGATTTCCCGGGGCTACATCTTCAGCCAATGATCCGCCATCCTTTTTTTTCTCAAGCAGAACAATAGGTGCGGCGGGACTTTTAAGCTCGCTTTCCTGTGCAGAAGACAAAATGCAGTACTTCTTTACAGTCTCAATGTCTCTCATCATCACTGCCAAGGGCTTGACCGGACGTTTCTTCCTGCTGCGCAGGGTCATTACAGCATCATTGTCTTTTGCGTTACAAGCCAGATGGAAGCCTCCGATGCCCTTTACTGCTGCCACTCCGCCGGATTTAAGTATTCCGGCAATCATTTGCAGGGCTTCATCACCCCTGGGCAATTGCTCCTGACCGGACTCGCTGTCTGTACTTTTTTCATAGAGCATATAGTACTCCGGACCGCACTCGTTGCAGCATACCGGCTGTGCATCCATCCGCCTGGAAGCCTTGTCAGTGTATTCAGCCTCGCATTTTTTGCACATAGGGAACATCTTCATTCCCGTCCGTTCCCTGTCATAAGGAAGGTTTTCGATTATGGTAAGCCTGGGTCCACACTGTGTGCAGTTGATAAAAGGATGATGAAAACGCCTGTCAGCAGGATCCAGGAGTTCTTTTTTACACTCATCACATATAGCAAGGTCAGGGGGAATAAAAATCTCCCCCTCTGTTTCACTGCTTTCAACTATGGTGAACTCTGCAAAGTTTATGCTTTCGCAGGAGGATCCATTACTATCCATTTCGCTGTAACATGAGGAAAGGCAAGCAGAATTCTCATATTCAGTAATATCATTTTCTATCTCAAACTCTTCTACTTTAATGATTGCAGCACGCTCAGGTGCCTCCGAGACCACAGCCTGCCTGAAAGCTGCCAGAGTTTCCTCATCCCCCTTTGCCACCACTTCAACAAAGGGACCGTAGTTGCATACGATCCCTTTTATCTCATAACTGTCTGCCAGTCTCTTTATGAAGGGCCTGAAGCCCACGCCCTGTACGATACCGTATATCCTGTATCTTTTTATCATTACTTTATTTTTCCTTCAGGAACTCCTTAAGCTCATCCAGTTTCTTCGTTGCCTCGTCACGTCCCATATCATATACCTGCTGAAGCTTTGCAGGATCGTGTTCCGTGCGGCTAATGGTAATTTCCTCCGGGGGATAGAAAACAAAAATCTCTCCGGCAGCCTCCTTCGCCTCCACATACTCTCTCTGCTTGTTGTACATATCAGCACGGTTTATAAGAGTTTTTGCCGCTCCCGGATAATTGCACAGAAGCACATTGTACATGGCATCCATCTTGCCGGGTTTCTTTCTGTATGATCTGTCCCTGGTAAGGACAACTACATTTTTATCGTAGCCTTTTCCTTCCATGAATTTAAGCGGAATGGAATCTGCCGCACCGCCGTCACAATAGTAACCGTTGCCTATCTTAACCATCTTTGAGACAAGGGGAATGCTGGCCGAGGCACGGATATATGCCATATCTTTCTTCAGTCCATTCGTACATTTATGGTACACGGGCTCTCCCGACATGGCGTCAGTCACCACGCAGTAAAACTCCATGGGATTTTTCCTGAAGGTCTCCGTATCAAACTTGTCCAATTCAAAAGGAAGCTGGTTGTAGCAGAAATCCGCCTCGTAAATATTTCCGGTCTTAAGCCAGGACTTAAAAGTTCCGTAACGCGGATCATTTGCGTACTTAAGGTTATACCTGATGGCACGGCCTATCTGCTTTGACTTCAGGTTGCATCCAAAGGTCATTCCTGCAGACACGCCTACCGCACCGTCAAACTCTATATTATTTTCCATGAAGACATCCAGAATGCCTGCCGTAAACATCCCACGCATAGCTCCGCCTTCAAGTACTATTCCCTTTTTCATGTCACTTCCTCCGGCACATCAGTCAACAGGAATACTCTCCTGCTCAAGAGTTACTTTGTTTTCCAGCATGTATCTGATAACGGGATAAAAAATGTCATAATCCTTGTCCCTGAACAGAGCATCCAGCTGTCTGCACTCTGATTCATCATCCAAAGGTGCAGTATATTTTGCATAAAGCCTAAGTGTCCCCGAATCCATTTCATAAGGCTTAAGCCTCGGACAGAATTCCTTCTTGATCTTAACAAACTTTCTAAAACCGGCAAAATCTATATCCCCCCAGAAAAATGTGGGAACATCATTACGCTCAGCTTCACCTGTGATACATTTAAACCAGCCTGACTTGGCAGGACTTACAAAACCACCGTGGAAAAGAACAAGATCCCCGGCCTTCCTCTGGTTCATGAGATAGTGCATATAGACAGCCTTATTCTCAATGAACAGCATCCTGTTAACATTCCTGAATGTCACTGACATAACTCTTGCAGCCATCAGCGCACTAATGCATGCGCCATATGTCAGGGTGCTGAAATCAGCCGAATGGCCGTCATCAAACATAACGGAAACCTCGCCTGCAAACTCAAATATCTCGGGATAACGCACTATGCCCTTTTCTGCCAAAAGCCTGTCACCCTCTTCAGCAGAAATAGAAGTGCTGCCATTCTGAGCACCGCCTTCTTCATATTCCTTCTTTATAGTCTGAAGTATGGATATTGCCTTGCCTCGAAGCTCGCGCTCAAAATACTTGCTGTCGGCAAAAAGCCTTTTGCTGAGCACTCTTTCCATCTGCTCCGTCATGTTTTCCTCATTTGCATCAAGGAAAAGAAGGAACCTGAGAAGGCCTGCATTTTTTACTGAATCATCAAAGAAATACCGGGTAAAGTCTTTCTTTTCGGCCACCCTTTTCTTTTCAGCCTTAAGAAATTCAGCATAATTGCTGCCCGGAAGCATAGACTGAACCGTCTTGTCGATATCCCTGAGAAAATCATTTACGATCTCTATCTTTGGCCTGCGGCCTGCCACCTTGTAGGCAGTCTTTATTGCAGACTCTTCTATAACCAGCCATATCCTGTCTATTGCCGTCTCGTCATCTTTATCACAGGAATAGTCAACAACACCCATTTCCTTGAGGGACGCAATTTCTTCGGAAAACTTCTTCTTTTCGTCCTCGTTCTCCAGATCGTCTTCTATCTCTATGAGCTGGTCAACCCTGACTGCGATCTTCCGGCTGCTGCTGCCTTCACGATATGCCTTGCTGTTTTCGTACTTTATCAGGAGTTCTTCAGCAATATAACGTTCATAGGTGCCGTATTCAACAGTTTCTTCTTCATCTGCGGCATCAGGCTCCTGAGACTCAGACAGCTCTATTTCAGTAGCAGAATCCTTCAGCTCAGCATCGGAAACCGAAGAGTCTTTTGAAGGCTCTTCAGCAGACTTTTCATCTTTATTTTTGTTTGCATCTCCGTAAACCTCTGCCGCAGCTGCTGCCAGCTTTTCAGCAGACGGTTTACCGTTTTTACCAAATAACATTTATCCTACTACCTACCTGTTGTACTTACTTAATGGTGAAATTATACCATAATTGAGGGGCGTCTGCCATCAGTGGCTTGCTGTTCCTGTCCCGTCTCCTATTTCTGTAAAGGCACATACACAGGATTTCCCTTGGAATCATAGAGTATTCGCATCTGCGGGTTGCCTTGAGCATCATACAAGTAATCCGAGGCTGGAACATCCTGCGTCGGAGATGCCGGTACTACGGGTGTCTGTACCTGCGCGCTTTCAGGCTGCATAGCAGATACGGGTGTCTCCTGTTTTACAGACTGAGGCTGTTCATAAACCGGCTGTAACTCCTGAACCTGAGTTTCTTCTACTGTATCCATAGACAAAGTAAAGGGTGGAAGGTCTGCCAGTCCATCATCACCCCGAGGTTCCTCTACAGGCAGCGGCTCATCACCACCATTTTGGTGGGTGTCATTTCTAACCTGTGCAGCTTTTTCCTTCTCCTTTTCAGTCAGAGTCACATAGTTCTGCCCCTTCTTTACCTGAATAAGTTTATATACAAAGATTTCTATTGATATAAGCACAGCCACCACGGCCATTATTATCAATACGATCAGCCAGGATGGCATGCCGTTCTTTTCTTTAGTACTGCCGCCGTCAGTTCCGTTTCCGCTATCGGATGATGCATTACCGTTTCCGTTGTCCGCAGCTACGGAACCCATATCAGCATTCTGGCCGGCTGCCGCATTTTCCTTATTTACAGAAGAGGGATCAGCCGCAGGGCTTAAGTTTACTGCCCCCAGGATGATGCCGTCATCGGTATTGCCAGTTACGAAACCGGTCAGCCATGCAAGAGGCGCGTTCCAGTTTATGGTACATTCATTTGTAGAATATGCCTCAATGTGGTCCATGTAGCATTTTGCCGCAGGGATGGTACCCTTTTTCCAGCCTGATCCCCTTACCCAGGGATCTTCCATGCCACAGTTGGGTCCGCCCACGAGCACACCGTTAGGTGCAAGAGGAAAACTCTCGTCTATCAGATGCGCCCAGTACCTGTGATGGGGGTACATTGCGGTATGAGTGCCGTACCCAGTCACATATGAATAATCATTTGCATTCCTTCCCAGAAGATAATCCATAGCGGATATAGCACCGTTTAAGTACTTGGCATCTTCGGAAAGAATATAAGCATACGAGATTACTATCGCATTATCAGCAACTACGGAGTTTGATCCCCAGATATAGCCCTTGCTGCTGTCGGTATTGGAAAGGGTACTCTGTGCATAGGGCAGACCGTATCCCTGCTCATCTTCTTTTGCACAATAGGTATCTGCTGCTTTAAGTACTGCTGCCTTTGCCTTGTCAAAATCAGCGGAAGAAACAGCATCCTTATTAAGTACTACAGACAGCGTGCCAAGGGCTGCCGTGTGTCCCCAGTCAAAGCTGCCATAGGTATCTACGCTCTCACCGCCGCCCATGGCGGTAGGAAGATCCAGAAAAAACTTTGATGCCTTCATATCATCATAGTAAGCACTGTCACCGGTAGTGATATAAAGCTCTGCAGCCGCCCAGTAGAACTCATCCGAAACCTCATCATCACCGTAAGCACCGCCGCCGTCAAGATTTCCTATAGGGGCGTACATGTCAGGATGTGCCTTTGCCGCAGCATAAGTACGCTCTGCCACATCAATGCACTGCTGTGCATACGCATCATCTATTCCCTTCCAAAGCCGTCCTGCCTGCGCCGCACATGCCGCCACATTCAGGGTAGCCGCCGTAGTAGGAGGAAAAATTACCCTTTCCTTTGTGTCATCAGCAGGTGCGATTCCAAGTCCGGTCCACTTATCGTCATGTACCTTATGGTAGACCATGTCCTTATATTCGCCGTCCTGCACGATCATGGTCTGCAGCCAGTCCATTTCCCACCTTGCCTCATCCAGAAGATCGGGATAAGTATTATTATTCTCGGGGATGTTCATGGTTCCGTCGGCATAGGCAGCCTCCATTCCGGTATTCACCGCTGTTTCATACTGATTCTGAAGTACCCATAAGGATATGCCTCCGTTTACCACATACTTTCCGTGGTCTCCCGCATCATACCAGCCTCCTGTCACATCCTGGCTGCCGGAAGTAGCAGTATCCGTAAAGCTTGTACGTATCTGTGCATTATCCGAAGGATGTCCCGCAGCCCTTGCAAGACCGTTGGCATCACCGGATGTAATATACTGGCTCTCTATGGCTATGCCTGACCTGTTCTGATAAAAATAATTCAGGGAATCGTAAAGCAGTGCGGAATATGTGTCGCTGTCGCCTATGGCAAACTCCCTTGACACCGCACCGTCATCGGTTTTTAAGGTAAATCTTCCCTTTTCATTGAAGTCAGAAAAATCCAGCAGATGGACATCATCATTTGAATCCTCGTCATGTCCCATGGGAACCGACTTTCCGCTCCAGACTTCCTTTCCGTCTGAATCAACTACAGAAAACTTAACGGCACTCTTTGATGCACTGAGAAGAGTTGCCTTCTTATCCATTCCTGTAAAATATGTGACCTGGTTCGTAAGTATGTCTGACCTTACCCAGGGTGTTTCCTCAATATAGTCGTTCTCATCAGAGGTCTCATCATAAAGAGACATGTTGTCAAACTCTATCACGGTTCCTGCCGGGAAACATACACCGCTGGTATACTGGCCGTCTCCTCCTAAATGGAAAGCCCACTCTGCCACTTCCATATCCTGACCTGCCGTGAATTCCAGCTCCACCACTTTCCACTGCCCTGCCGTATCATAGGGAATGGGATCCCAGGTGCTGCCTAAGTCTGAGCCATTGCTCATGTTGTGCCATATTTCCACATCACCGGCCAGATTGCCGATCTTTGTGTAGTATTTTCCGGCATTTGACGCTTTTATCTCATAATGAACCTTATATGTATGGCCTGCCTTTATGGTAAGTCCCCTATGCCTGAACTGGCAGTCCCACCTGTCCTCGCCGCCGTTCGAAGCTCCGCCGGGATTTATGATGGTGATCCTGTATACACCGTCCTCTATCTCAAAGTCCATCTCACCGGTAGCAGATTCAACTATATGCCAGGGAAGGCCCTTTCCGTCATCAAAATCTGTCTCTCCCAGCTGCTCTCCGGCATGGACATATACAGGTCTGTAAAGTCCTGTACCCACTCCGCCTGCAACTGCTCCGGCTGTCATTACCGCAGTCATGAATATACTTAAAAACTTTCCAATGAACTTTTTATTTCTCATATGTTCCTCCGTGGGGATAATTTAAATTATTGTACCATATTTCCCCCCAAACTACTGAAAAACTGTAGTTATCCATAGTGGAATATTTGCACTTCTCATGATAAAATTAATGAGTATGATTTAGTGTCATTTAAAACAAAAATCAAGACTACAGGGGGAGGAAAGTATAGTATGAGATTAGCAGATCTGTTGCCGTTTAAATATATCACCATCCAATGCCACGACAATCCCGATGCAGACACCATCGCGTCCGGTTATGCCATTTACATGTATTACAAAAGCAAGGACAAGAATGTCCGTCTGATCTATAGCGGACCTAACGAGATAACAAAGGCAAATCTCCGGCTTCTCATAGAGACCTTCAAAATCCCCTTGGAATATGTTGAAAAAGGAACTCCCATAGAAGATGACTGGAAAAAGGGACTGTGGATCACGGCCGACTGCCAGTACGGTGCCGGCAATGTGACGCATTTTGATGCCGATAACGTAGCCATCATAGACCATCACCAGATTGAGATAGACGACATGCCACTCAACACCATCATCCCCGGCATGGGCAGCTGTTCCACCATAGTTTACGGCATGCTCAAGGAAGCAGGCTTTGAGATAACCGATGATGCCGGCATAGGAACCGCCCTTTACTACGGTCTTTACACAGATACAAACCAGCTCTCCGAGCTGTCCAACCCGGTAGACAGGGACATGGCTGATGAGGTTCCCCATGACGCCGCACTTATCAACACCCTTAAGAACACAAACATTTCGCTTAACGAACTTGAGATAGCCGGAGTGGCAATGCTCAGGTATTCATTTAACGAGGATTACGGCTTTGCCGTTGTCAAGTCACAGCCCTGCGATCCTAACATCTTAGGACTCATAAGCGACTTTCTCCTGCAGGTTGACCGGATAAAGACCTGTGTCGTCTTCTGCCAGAACGGAGACGGATATAAACTGTCAGTCAGAAGCTGCGTGAAGGAAGTTAATGCCAGTGAGCTTGCTGCTTTCCTGACAGAAGGAATAGGTTCCGGCGGTGGCCATTATGAAAAAGCCGGCGGTTTCATTTCCGAAAAACTTTTCCGTGATAATTTCGATGCCATCAGTCCTGAAATATACTTAAGCAACCGTATGCAGAAATACTACGAGATGTTTGAGGTGATTTATGCTGCTGACTATGACATCGATATAGAAATCATGGAAACCTATGTTAAGAAAAAACTCCCCATAGGTTACGTAAAGGCTAAGGATATGCTCCCCATCGGAACACCTATTACCGTAAGATCCCTTGAGGGCGATATGGACCTCACAGTAGAAAAAGATCTCATCATCATGATAGGCGTCAAAGGTGAAGTATATCCCAACAAACTGGAAAAATTCAAAAAGTCCAACCAACCTTTAGAAGAAGCCTATGATTACGATAAATTCGTTCTTGAAAGCAGCTATATACCCACGATAAAAAACAGATTGACAGGACAGAACGAGCTGATCACAAGGTATGCAAGTGTCTGCGTTCCCAAGGGCGAGGTAAAGATCTTTGCATGCCCGCTTGACAGGTATGTAAAAGTCTTCACCGCATGGGACAAAGAAAAATATATGTTAGGCAAGCCGGGAGACTATCTTGCAGTAAGATGCGACGATCTCCATGATATCTATGTAATCGAAAAAAAGATCTTCGGAATGACCTATGAGGAAGTCTGAATTTTAAAAGAGGGAATTTGAAAAATGAGCACTGAGAATACAAAAGAATTCCATTATGATGCCTTTATATCATACAGACATGTAGATCCTGACAGATTTGTAGCAGAAAAACTGCATAAAGAGCTGGAGAATTTCAAACTCCCCAAAAATATTGAAGCACAGCTGAAGAAAAAAAATCCTGAAGCTAAGACCGATATAAGCCGGGTTTTTCGTGACGAAGAGGAACTCCCTCTTTCCAGCAGTTTAGAAGACCAGATAGTTGAAGCACTTAAAAACTCCGATTACCTGATCGTTATCTGCTCTCCGAGACTCCGTGAATCCCAGTGGTGCCGCAAAGAGATAGAGACATTTATCTCCATGCACGGTGTTGACAGGGTGCTGGCTGTTCTCGTTGAGGGCGAGCCGGGAGACGCATTCCCCGAAGAGCTCCTTACCAGGGAAAAAGAGATAACCGATAAAGATGGTAAGAAGACAACCATAAAGGAAAATATTGAGCCATTAGCCGCCGACGTAAGGGCAGACAACGACAAGGCAAGGCTAAAGGCCCTGAACATCGAGAAAATCAGGCTCATTGCCGCAATGTACGGCTTAAACTATGATGAACTGAAACAGCGCCACCGGGAGCAGCAGACAAGAAAACTGATAACACTGATAAGCGTCGTTGCTGCTGTATGCCTGCTATTTGCAGGACTCAGTACCTATTCCGCCGTTACCTTTAAAAAACAAAAGGATGAGATTCAGGCTCAGTCTGTAGAAATACAGCAGCAGGCCAACCAATTGCGTCTGCAGTCCGTAACGCTTTCCGAAAAAAATGACAAGCTCCTGGAATATCAGTCCGCATCGCTTGCGCAGAATTCCCTAAACTGCCTGGAGGAGGATGACCGACTCGGCGCGATACAGAATGCATACTGGGCCCTTACGGAATATGACGGCAATGCTATGCCCTATAGCGATGAGGCAAGACTTGCTCTTACACAGGCTCTTGACCCTTACGACTTCGGTACATCCATAAAACCGGCTACCACAATAGAGCTCAGATCAAATGTTGAATTTATGGTTGAATCTCCCTCCGGGGAGGTAGCTGCGATCTATGATGCCTCCGGAACACTCAGCTTCTGGTCTATGAAAACCGGCAAGGAAGTCTGCAAAGCCCTGACCCTTTCAGATGCGACACTTTCCAAGTATGAGACAACATTTATTGATGAACGGCATTTTGTTTATATAGATGCCCAGATCCTGATGTGCGCAGATCTTGGCACCGGCACCACCAATACCTATTTTAAACCTGACGAATTCTATTTTAATTCATTCACATCCCTTTTATTTGATCAGGATACCGGTATACTATATGCTACCAGAGGAAAGACTCTCTATCTGCTGAATACAGAAACCGGCGAACTCATAGATGAATACAAATATGACGATGTCATCACCTTTGGCACGGTAAAATGCGTCAGTGACAATATGGTAGTTTTCGAAACGGGCAATATTGACGAGAACATAGTCAATGTCATAGACGATTCCGGAAATCTTGTTTTTTCAAAAAGCATTGACGGCGGCACCTACAAGGATTCCGTTGTATACGACGGCAAGCTTTACATTCTTTATTGGGAAGATGTCAATGCGGACAATTTCCTTGAAGGTGCATATTCCAGGATTGACGGCTACGATATTAATTCAGGCGCAAATTTCCTTAATATCAAAGACAGGTATGTCTACGGGGTAAACCTCTACACTATAGAAGAATCCGACGGCGAATTTCTGGTGGAAGTCGGTCAATTCGGAGTTGCGGAGTACGACATGAAAACTGGAGAGAATCGGCTGTCAGATTACTGCAACGAAGGTATCCTCTGGTCGGAAGCATCTGCAGATTTTGTTGTATTCATGACACAGTCCTATGAAGTCACCAATCTCTACAAACACACCACCTTCGGTTCCTCGGGATACCTGCATTGCAATCTGGAAAGAGTAGACATGGTCGCCAACATATATAACGGGTTCCTGATGCACAACAAGAACACAAACGAGGCCATAATATATAAGACCATGAGCAGCAAAGACAAAACAACGGTTGACAAATATGAGGCTTACGATTGTGAAAGCTACTACGCCGACAGTGCTAAAGAAAAAGCAAAAGAACTCGGCCTTGAAAATGCGGAATTTGTCATGGGCCTTGTATATAACGATGACAAGAGTCTGCTAAGCGTGGCATATGGTGACACCCACACGATAATATACCAGACTTCAGACATGTCCGTAATAGCCGATTACAAGGGTTATTCTGATTATGAATATGTATATTACTATTGCGGCATTGATTCTGAAGGAAACACTTACTGGTCTTCCGAGAATTACGGCTACGGTATAAGCCCTGAGGGGAATATAATTTCGGTCATATTCAAACTCATAGTCGTCAGGGACGATAAGGTGTATATGGGATACAAGGCAGGCGATGAATTTGATGTAGTGCCTGTATATACCACAAAGGATCTTTTAGAGAAAGCCGAAGAGTATCTGGAACCGGATAAAACAGAAGAATAAACAATAAAAAAGCTCCCTCGACATCACTCCTGCCGGCGGAGCTTTTTATATAGTTTCTAAATATGTCTCACCACTTCAAACCGTTCAAGAGAAATACCGTCCTCATCCGGTGATATCCCCGCCTTACGGCAGGCAATGGAAACCTGATCATCTACAGTGTCTACGCCGTCTAAATCCGGCAAAAGGAGTCCCCTGCGAAAATCCTTAGTTACTATGACTCCGTATCTCTTTACATCCAGTTCATCTTTTGAAGCTATGGGTTCTGCCTCGGACAGGACGTCAACATTTATCTCAAGCTGAGGGAGTTCATCCTCGGTGATAGCAGGAAACCGAGGATCCCTTGTGGATGCGCTTATGGCATTGGCTATTATCTCGTCAGCCAGCTTATCCTCCACAGGACCTATCGTCCCTATACATCCTCTAAGCCTTCCGTTCTTATGTATGGAAACAAAGGCTCCAGCCCTGCGCTTCGTAAGTCCATTTTCAGCCTCGGTCCTTTTTTCCGGAGACGGTTCCTTATCAAGCACACTAATGCCCTCGGACTCCCATTTGATGGGACTTCCGTTTTTAATGTAGCTTTCCAGGGAAAGCCTGGCCAGTCGGACATATGCGTCTTCACTGTCTTTTTTTTGATTAAGTTCTTCCATCTCACGCCTCTCCCATTTATCCAGGAAAGCCCTATCGTCAGTTCTCACAGGCTTACCTTCACTGTCCGTCACTGTTTCATATGTGCATATGCCGTAGCCTACCCCTGTTACATCCTGATGTGAAAGCCGCGTGACGGATACTTCAGTCCTGTCAAAGGCACCTGCCATCATAACAAATGACCTGTGTCCGCACTCTGCTGCCTTATCAAGAAAATCTTCGTTAAAATCAAAGAGCCTGTCGAATTCAGACGATCCCATTACATCCATAATACGCTCATCATACTCAGGACCCTCAGGAGCAAAACCATAGGGTCCATGGGACTTAAGCTTATGGGAAAGATCTCCGCTGGCTACATACACTGCACGCCTCCCCAGGCTTTCTACAGCCGCTGATATCTCCATACCCAGCCTGTAATGGTCAGCCAAAGAAAGGCCCGAAAGTCCTATCCGTACCAGCTTAAAGTCAGAATATTTCCTTAAGATAAAATAAAGGGGAACCATGGTACCGTGATCCAGGGACGGATCACGCTCGCCGGAGGTACCGGCAGGAAGACCTGCAGCCTTTGCCCTTTCGGCTATCTGCTGCACCAGCTCCCTGTCGTACTCCACGCTCATCTCCACTTCACGGGCACCGAACCTGCCAAAAGTCCCTTCGGCACCGCTGCCGGGAGAAATATGAAAATAATCCGCATACATTATGCTGTGCGGCGATGAGATTATGACCGTGTCAGGCTTTATCTCAGCTATCATGTCAGCCACACGCTCGTATGCCTTAGTAGTTTCTTCTATAACACTTTCGTCACCCCGCCCTACTTCCGGAACTATCAGTGGGGGATGGGGAACCATAAAGCCTGCTATCATACAGACCTCCCTGCTTCACGCCCGAAGACGTAACTCACACGATCTCCATAAAGCGTTCCCTAATGGTCTCAAAACTCTTATCCACCAGACCGAAATCTTTTTCCTTATAGTTCCAGAGTGCATAGCCTATGCCGTGACGGTGGAATACATTGTGTATATCCCTCATCCAGCGGAGTCTGTCCTCAGGATCGGCCTGGTCTATAACACCGTACTCACCGCAGTACAGGCAGGCATTGTCCTTCTCTGCCTTTTCGATAGCGGGTCTGAAGATATCTTCAAAGAATCCCTCGCCTATCTCACTGATGCCTTCTCTGTACACAGCACCTGCAAGGTCAGGCGGAAGCATCTCGCCAGCCTTTCTATACTCTTCCAGAGTCTTGGGATATCCTATATGGAAATCAGAAGGCATGCCGTCTACCCAGTATGCCGCCTGATGTGTAAAGATCATAGGCTCATAGCAGTGGAAGTTATATACGATCTTATCATCCATAGGGAGATCTAAAAGAGGCACCGTAGTCACATTGGCGTAGCACACGCCGCCGATTATCAGTATATGGTTGGGACAGATCTCACGGACAGTCTTAATAAAATCAGCTGCAACTTTATTCCATGCATCCGCCACATCGATCAGGACCACCTCGTTAAGGGGCTCAAATGCCACCTGGTCAGGATAATCCTTGAATCTATCTGCGATCTTTCTCCACAGTTTAAGGAATCTTGCCTGCATTTCTGCATCATAGAAAAACCTTTCCCTGTCCATGTCCTTCTTAAGGGGATCGAAAGAATAACCGTAGCACTCATGCAGGTCGATCAGCATGTTAAGACCATGCTTTTCACACCACTTACGGCAGTTATCAAGATAGATGAAGCCGTCTTCTCTCTCGTTTCCGTCCTCATCCTCAAGAACTATATAATCTACAGGCACTCTCACATGATCGAAGCCTATGGATGCGATATTCTGTATATCCGCTTCCGTAATGAAGGTATCAAAGTGCTCCTTGTCGTACTTAGCATACTGGGATATCCATCCGCCTAAATTTACGCCCTTTAAAAATCCGTCAAGCTGTCTCATGTGTAACCCTCCTGTCGTTGGTCAAGCAAAATTATGTGCCCGGCAGTGCCATGACAGCATGTGCCTTTATAGCAACTGCACCCACTCTATAGTATATCAGAGTATGGCATTCTTTGAAACAAAGGATTTACGGATAAAGCAGAATAGTTGATGAATTTTCAGCAGTGATGTTTTTTACGGGTATATTGAGAGAAAATGAACAAAACCACTGTATTGGTCAGATGATAGATAACGCCGGTCCATACTATGCCTATGGATCTATCTGCAAACTTTAAGGTAAACATCTGGAACATACCGAATGCTAAGGCAAAGGCAATCATCATAAGCGCCGAAAGCACCATAAGTTTCCTGTCATTCAGAAAAACCCCTGTCACGAAAAAACCGATTATAAGTGCCGTGATCATGCCTATATACTTAAAGCCATGGGTACTGTTGTAGACTGACACTGCCTCGTTGGAAACCATGCTTTCACCGAAATAATAGCTCTGCAGCTGGTCCATAACATTCTGGTACATACGGCTGCAGAATTCCTGCAGAAGGTTCGCGGCAACCAAAATCACTCCCCACACCTGTAACATTTTTCTGGTGGAATATGCCGCAAGCAGTGTGGAACCGGCAGGGTTCATTTCCTCTTTCAGTTTGTCAGGATCGGCAAAGCCTTCATTAGCAATTACAGCCTTGATGCGCCTGTTTGCCATCAAAAAAATTACCGCCGTCAGCATCACGCGTACAATGGCAATAGCCATACCCAGCAGGGTAAAATTCATATCCTGCATGTCAGGATTCAACTCCTCGGCATGTCGGAATATAAAACGAACTCCCGCCCCCACCAGAACGCAGAGAAAATTCAGAAGTGCAGCTTTGGCCAGCGAATCCGACAGTATATAATTCTTATCCGCATAGGAAGCTAACCGTCTGTTCATACGCCCTTCTCGTGCATGAATATTTCCATTTTTTCCATATCCGGCACTTCATCGGTATCATCCGGAAAGAAAACCACCAGTACACGGTCACCATTTTTTACCTTTGAATACACATTGCTGTTCATTCCCACAGGCCGGACCGGAAATTTTCCTGTCTGTGCGCCGCTGTCATCAACATCATAGGGCATCCTGACATCAGCCCGGTACCTCAGGCGGTATGACTTAATATAGTCCTTTACACTGGTCCGCTTTAAAAGATATTTGCTTACTATCTCCGTCTCACACACAAGGGCTATATCCATATTTATTGCATTAAGCTCCCTCTTGGGCTGATGGATCAGCAGTTTGGATAAAAGTATCAGCAATGCATAAAGTACCACAAGAACTATACTATTCGTGAATATCTGACCAATACTTCCTTCATTTACGCCTGATACGGTAGAGACAGCCAGGCTAACGGTTCCAATAAAAGACAGGAAAAGCAATAAAACAAGTATCAGGGAACCCCTAAAGTACTCTGCATGAAAATACTCCGCAATACGGTCCTTCTCAGAGTCCCACATTTTACGCCATCTTATATTCCTTCCGAACTGGTCTCCCATCCGCTCATTCAGAGCTTTGGGTACCGGTCTGGATGATTCATTGTTGGTTTCCGACATTACTTTTCTGACCCCGCATTTTGAACTTACAGGTATAGTATACCTTATATCACTTGAAATAAAAATAGCTGATCGACTGCACGTACTCAAGCTCCTCAGGATCATAATAGACTTTATAATTCTCAGTTTCTCCAAGCTTTATCAGGCCATATTCTTCCGGATCATCGCTGAGCACCTGATACTTGCCGAACACATAGGCACTGACAAGCCTTTCCCTTCCCTTGCGGATAAGCTCCCATACATCCACCGGAGTTGCGCTCATTACCTCATACATACCGTTGGCCACCGGAAAACCCATCACCATTTCACGACCAAACGCAAGATAAACATCCGTATCATACTGACGCACATAGAAGGTCATTTCTTCCGGCATGACGGCACGTATCTTATGACCCTCATCTGTTTTTTTCACTAATTCGACCACATCTATAGCTTCATCAGGTATATGATAAGGATTCTGTGCCGCACTTACTATATTTACTTCTCCGGCTTTCGCGTTGTACACGCTGCTGCCGCATAATACGATCACGGCAGATACCGCTGCCAGTCCTATAAGCCTGTACCGCGATGACAGCTTTGCCACCGCATGGGCTGTCGTAGCTGAGATCGGTATCATCCAGAGCATACGGTAATATGTGTCTCCGGAATCTATGAGCTTTATAAAGAGCCACCTGACAGGCGGCAGCATAAATACAAGCCAAAGGACTGTCGGGATCCAAATGAAAAATGTACGTTTCCTGTCATCCTTTTCCGCGATGAAAAGATAGACGTAGGACAGGGCATAAAGTATCAGCAGAAATCCTGTTCCCGCATAATTTATCAGAGTGGTGATATTCAATTGGAGATAATTCAGCATGGAAGACATTTTAATCTATCTCCTACTTCAACAATATATAAGCAACCATGTACAGCGCATTCGGAATACACACCAGTATTCCGTATAACACAAACAGCGGTTTCTTCTGCCTTATCGCACTCACAAGACATGAGGTACAGATCAGCGCCGCCGTAAAAGCAACTCCCATTGAAGTGCACATCCCGGAAAAAATATTTACCAGCAGGAATAAAAACCAGCCATTATAAAACAGTAACTTTGATACGGAAAATTTACGGACCTTATCAAATTCCCGGTTTATCCAGAGCACTCCCAGCAGTATCAAAGGCACCGCTATATTTGCAAACATAGCTTTACCCTGCCATGTTCTGGTCATCAGAAAACGCTCCGAAGTATAGATCGATACGCTTCCGAATATTGCAAGCATGCCCATGACACACATGAAAAACCCTACATCTGCCGCCCTCTCTGCTGCCGGCTTGCTGTAATCATCATGCGAAGACATCACACCATACAGCTCCCCACCAACCGCAAACCAGATCAGGTAAACAAAAGGGAGCAGGAACAATGGCATCACAGTCCTGCAGAGCGCAGTCGCATGTATTCCACTCACCTCAGCCAGATAGGCAAACCACACCGGCATCACAGCAAGGGCATGGCGCATATCCAGCTCCGTGGATCCGCCAATATAGGGCATTTCCTTATACATGGTTCCCTGCTGCGTCGCGATAAGTGACTGCACTACATAATAGATATTGTCTCCATCAAAGAACACGGTAGTTACTGCCTTGTAAAGCTGGAATGCCAGCAAGGCTCCGAATATGGTCCAGAGAATAATTGCCTCCAGGAAGTTTCTCCTGCCACGCTCCTTAAGTAAAGAT
This sequence comes from Lachnospiraceae bacterium, assembly GCA_017635395.1. Taxonomy (GTDB): domain Bacteria; phylum Bacillota; class Clostridia; order Lachnospirales; family Lachnospiraceae; genus NK4A136. The sequence continues at coordinate 15,786 of JAGBLN010000015.1, read as the reverse complement.
GATAATCCCTGTATCGCATCAAAGACTTTGCCCGAACCGTGGGGCTTGAATTCTATGTGGCTGTCTTCAGCTGTCATAGCAGATTTCTTTAACTGAGAAAGCTCACTATCGCCTGCATTCGCATTTTCTGACATTGCAGCCCTAACATTCACTTTAGCACCTCTACGCATACGCCTGCCGGCAAACACCGCCACACCAATTATTGCCAGGAGTATCTGCAATGCTGCATACACAGTCACACAGTATATGAAATTATTCTGCTCTATAAAAAAAATGCAGGCCACGGATACCGGAAAAAAAACTGCCATATCCAGAAGCCAGCCGTATATGTATGCTATATGAAATATTCTCTTCAATGATCTATCATGAGGCACAAAAACAAGCCCCGCACAAAAAGGAAGGGCTATCAGAAAAAATATCAGCTTTATCGCTCCGGTCATGTAAATCATCATGCTACAAATTTAACTTTATTCTCTATATTCATTATTGAAAGGATACCTTTTCCCACATACCATGTCAAGAATGCCCCCCACTGGCATTTTATTGCAAAATCAGACTTTTTTAGACATTTCATCAATGCCGGCGGAACCCCTTTTCGCCTTGGCGCCTGCATAAAACAGTACTATTTATGATATGGTTCGTTGTTGATTATACGGTATGCCCGATAGACCTGTTCGAGAAGCATTACCCTGAAAAGCCTATGAGGAAAGGTCATCTTACCGAAACCTATCTGCTCATCTGCTCTTTTATATATGCGGTCGGCAAGACCAAGTGATCCGCCTATTATGAATATGATGTGGCTCTTTCCCCCAAGTGCCAGTTTATTTATCCTGTCCGCAAATTCAGGACTCGTGTGTTCTTTTCCTCCCACAGCAAGAGCGATCACGTAGGCATCATCCGGAATGTGTTTTTCAAGGCGTGACGCCTCCTTATCGAGGATAAGCTCAGTCTCCCGCTCAGAAGCCCCGTCGGGAGTCTTTTCGTCATCCACCTCGATAATCTGCACCTTAACATAACGCGACAGCCGTTTTAAATACTCGGCTGCCGCGTCTGAATAAAATTTCTCTTTACATTTTCCTACACAAAGTATGGTTATGCGCATCTGATCCCCTATGCCGCGCACTCTTTAAAAGTGCCGCACGAAAGCTGCTCTGTGCAGTCTTCACTTAATCCGTGATCATTGCATGGTATTCCTGAAGTGATACTACAGGAATGCCTTCACCCTTCTTCTCGGCCTTTATACCGGCTGCCGTAGCTCTTGCTGCGGCCATTGTGGTCATGTAAGGCACACGGTGCTTGATAGCATTCTGACGGATATAGCTGTCAGACTGTGCATCTTTCTTGTCAGTAGGCGTATTGACGATCAGATCCACCTCGCCGTTCTTGACAGCATCAACGATATTGGGCCTGCCCTCATATATCTTGTTGATCTTCTCTGTCTCTATGCCTGCACCCTTTATCATATCGTAGGTACCGCCGGTGGAAAGAATCTTAAAGCCATCCTCTTCAAAGCTCTTAGCGATCTCAAGAAGCTCAGGCTTATCCCTGTCGCTGACACTTATGAGCACGGTTCCTTCCATTGGAAGTTCTGTACGGGTAGCCTCTTCAGCCTTAAAGAATGCTCTGCCCCAGTCAGTCGAAAGACCGAGCACCTCACCGGTGGATCTCATTTCAGGTCCGAGTACAGGATCTACTTCCGGGAACATATTGAAGGGGAATACCGCTTCCTTTACGCCATAGTAAGGTATCTTTCTGTCCTTAAGGTTCTTGACAGGGGACTCGTTTCCGGTGATGGAAAGAGTCATTATCTCGGTAGCCACCTTTACCATATTGATACCGCAGACCTTGGATACCAGGGGAACGGTACGGGATGCACGAGGATTAGCCTCGATAACATATACCTTTCCGTCCTCTATGGCATACTGCATGTTCATCAGACCTACAACATTAAGCTCCTTAGCTATCTTCCTGGTGTAATCCTTAATAGTAGCGATCTGCTCATCCGTAAGATGCTTGGAAGGAAGTATGCATGCAGAGTCTCCGGAATGGATACCTGCCAGCTCGATATGCTCCATGACAGCAGGAACAAATACATCATTTCCGTCGCTGATAGCATCAGCCTCACACTCTGTAGCATGATTAAGGAATCTGTCTATAAGTATGGGCCTGTCAGGGGTAACACCTACCGCCTCAGCCATATAGAGATTCATCTGCTCATCATCATGCACGATCTCCATGCCGCGTCCGCCAAGTACATATGAAGGACGAACCATTACGGGATAGCCGATCTTATTTGCAAGCTCCTTAGCCTCCTCAACGGTAACAGCCATTCCGGACTCAGCCATGGGGATGCCAAGCTTATCCATCATGTTGCGGAAAAGATCCCTGTCCTCTGCAAGGTCTATTGCCTCGGGTGTGGTGCCAAGGATATTCACACCGTTAGCCTTAAGCTCTGCAGCAAGGTTAAGGGGTGTCTGTCCGCCGAACTGTGCGATAACGCCCAGGGGCTTTTCTTTTCTGTATATAGCGAGCACGTCTTCAAGTGTAAGCGGCTCGAAATAAAGCTTGTCTGATGTATCGTAGTCAGTAGAAACCGTCTCGGGATTGCAGTTAACTATTACAGTCTCAAAACCAAGCTTCTTAAGTGCGAATGCCGCATGTACGCAGCAGTAGTCGAACTCAATACCCTGTCCGATACGGTTGGGACCGCCGCCAAGTATCATTACCTTGGGCCTGTCAGTATTCACAGGACTCTTGTCCTCAGGCAGATTGTAGGATGAGTAGTAGTATGCACTGTCGGGTGTACCGCTTACATGTACGCCTTCCCAGGCTTCCACTACACCGATCTTTTCTCTTGCATCCCTGATGTCGCTCTCGCTCACACCGCAGATCATAGAGAGATACTTATCGGAGAAACCATCTTTCTTAGCCTTTGTAAGCAGCTCAGCCGAAGGAACCTTGCCCGGTGTGCATGCACCGAAGTCAGCATCGTTTGCACCTTCATGGGATGCCTTTGCGATCTCTATCTCTTCCTCAACCAGCTCCTTCATCTGCTCGATGAAATACTTCTTTATCTTAGTGAGCTCATAAAGCTTGTCAACCTCGGCACCCTTTCTGAGTGCTTCATACATAATGAACTGTCTCTCACTGTTAGGATAGATAAGCTGTGAAAGCAGATCATCAAGGCTCATGTTGTGATAATCCTTAACATATCCAAGGCCGTATCTGTTCTTCTCAAGACTACGGATAGCTTTCTGGAAGGCCTCCTTGTAAGTCTTACCGATACTCATTACTTCACCAACGGCACGCATCTGTGTTCCGAGGTGATCCTCAACGCCCTTGAACTTCTCGAATGCCCATCTTGCGAACTTGATAACAACATACTCGCCGTCCGGAACATACTTATCAAGAGTACCGTACTTGCCGCACTCGATATCCTCAAGATTAAGTCCGCAGGCAAGCATTGCAGATACCAGCGCAATAGGGAAGCCTGTTGCCTTGGAAGCAAGTGCCGAAGACCTGGACGTACGGGGATTGATCTCTATTATGATGATCCTGCCTGTCTTGGGATCATGTGCAAACTGGCAGTTGCATCCGCCGATAACCTGTACCTTGTCAACTACCTTGTATGCCTGCTCCTGAAGCTTCTTCTGAACATCCTCCGAAATGGTAAGCATAGGTGCCGAACAGAATGAATCACCTGTATGAACACCCATGGGATCTATATTCTCAATGAAGCATACTGTGATCATCTTGCCCTTGGAATCACGGACAACCTCAAGCTCCAGCTCTTCCCATCCGATAACAGATTCCTCAACAAGTACCTGATGCACGAGAGAAGCCTGAAGTCCTCTTGCACAGACAGTCTTTAATTCTTCCACATTGTATACCAGACCGCCGCCGGCACCGCCCATGGTGTAGGCAGGTCTTAATACTACCGGGTAGCCTAACTTTGAGGCTATCTCTACAGCCTCATCTACAGAGTATGCCACCTGGCTGCGTGCCATCTCCACACCCAGCTCGTTCATGGTGTTTTTGAACTCGATACGGTCCTCACCACGCTCGATGGCATCTACCTGCACACCGATAACCTGTACATTGTATTTATCAAGCACTCCGGCCTTTGCAAGCTCAGAGCATAAATTAAGACCGGACTGTCCGCCCAGGTTCGGTAACAACGCATCCGGTCTTTCCTTTTCAATTATCTCAGTAAGCCTCTTTACGTTTAAGGGCTCAATATATGTAACATCTGCTGTCTCGGGATCCGTCATGATAGTTGCCGGATTTGAATTTACGAGAATGATCTCGTAACCGAGCTTCCTGAGCGCTTTACACGCCTGTGTTCCGGAATAGTCAAACTCACAGGCCTGTCCGATTATGATGGGACCTGATCCAATAATCAGTATGCGATGTATGTCTTCCCGCTTCATTTACTTCTTTTCCTCCTGAATGTGTGCTTCTTCTATATGTATTTATCCGTGATATTTTAACGCACGGAACATTTTTTTTCAACGAAAATCCTTAGAAAAATATAGCTGTTTACATAACTCACGTCATGGCACACCCTGTAGTTTCTTACACTGTTCCAACAATATTATCCTTAGGCTTAAACATCTTTCTCTTTAGTTTTTCCCACCAGTTCTTGAAGGTGACCTTCTCTTCATTTGCCAGTCTGTCCTGCACAATCCTGTAATCCTTCAGACCAAATCTCTCAAGCAGCACTTCCCAACGATCATTGTACTCGGAGCTGAAGATTATCTCTACGGTGTGATCCTCTGAAACTATACGGGTAAAACGGAGAGTCTTCTGAAGGTAAACCTCCCTGTGCAGAGGATTCATCTCTTCCATACTGATCTCCTTTATTCTTCTTAAGGGCTTTATCTTAAGGAATACAGGCTCGCCTGCACGCTCCGAAAGCCATATAAGCTCCCTCTTTTTTACCAGCCTTGCACGCCTGTTCATTGAAAACGCAGGAATAGCCATGGTCAGTTCCGGATATTTCTTTCGTCCTCTCTTCGGAAACTTTTTATGCATAAAGGGTGATACTTCATGGCTCCTGAATACCTTTCTGAGTACCGGCTTGACGTATACATGTGTATAGTAAACACTAAGCACGCTAAGCCACCTGAAAAGTATCAGTGAAATGATAAAGAAAATGATGCCTAATATCACGCATAAGAATGGACTCACAATCTGCAGCACTACAAGAGTGAGATGAAGGATAGCCTTCAATATCTCAACCACAACATTCATACCCTTAATGGGAATCGCTGCCGCAAGAAGTTCCACTGCATCCAGACAGTTGTGAATAACAATATAAACTATAAGATTAAATATCGCAGACACAAGACTTAAGAAAAGCAGGGCCGCATATGTCCCGACAGAAACCACTTTTTGTGTGGTATCGCCAATATCTGCCGCCTGCACAGTACGAACCATCGCCACCGGCATAAAAGAAAGTGCTACCGTCACTATGTATCCGCTGAATTCTTCTATCTTGTCAATGGTAGGTGCCGACAAAGCCTTTGAAACCGAAGTGGATCTCACTACATAAAGTGCTATAGTCACGATAGTGAGGATGATGGTCACCGCCGGCGTGGATATGGGCAGATTAGCCGCAGTCCTTATAATAGGCGTAGAACAGAGAAAATGCTGAGGGCCTTCAAGCCACTTTGCATTCGGAAAATACTGGTCCGACTTCTCTATAACGCCTATAAGTGAAATGATCGCCAGTGTACCTGTAGGATTAACTGACGCCGTAACAGTCACGGAAAAGATGCCTGCATAGCTTCCGACATTTTCGATCAGCGTGGAGTTGACCTGGTCTTCTATATCACCGTCATAGGAATTGGCAAAGTCTGCACCAAAGGATGCAAATGTGGCCGTTGCAAATATCACCAGCACAGTGAGTGCCGCCATTAACTTTGTTCTGTCTATCCTGTAACAAGAACTTATAAAGTCATGCAGTCTTTCTCTCTTTTCCACTTTTTCTATGCCTCTCATACCTGTCTGTTTTCCGACAGTTTCCTGATGATACCGGTGATTATCTTGTCCTCGGTCACGCCCTCTGAAATAGCATCAAAGGAAAGAAGGATTCTGTGCCTGAGTACCGGATAAGCTACTGCCTCCACATCATCAAATGATACATTGTAACGTCCTTCCATAAATGCCCTTGCCTTTGCACCACGTACGATAGCCTGGGCAGCTCTGGGGCTGGCACCCTCGCGGATGTACTTATTGCTGTGATCATGGGTTCCCATTATGATCTCAAGTATGGTATCCATTACGGCATCTGCCACACCGATATTGTTAACCATACCTGCAGCGACCTGAAGATCATCACCTGTAAGGATGGTATTTGCCGGCTGTGCATTTCTGTTCTCGGTCAGGTCTACGATTCCTCTAAGCTCATTCTTGGAAGGGAAACCAACCAGGATCTTGAACATGAAACGGTCAAGCTGAGCCTCAGGCAGGGGATATGTACCTTCCTGCTCAATAGGGTTCTGGGTAGCAAGTACAAAGAAAGGCTCCGGAACCTTGTGGCTCACATTGCCGACGGTAACACTGTGCTCCTGCATGGCCTCAAGCAAAGCAGACTGAGTTTTGGGCGTAGCACGATTTATTTCGTCCGCAAGAATGATATTGGCAAAAATAGGACCAGGCTCAAATCTGAATGCGGAACCATCGTTGTCCTTGACCATTATATTTGTACCCGTGATATCACCGGGCATAAGGTCAGGTGTAAACTGAATCCTCTTAAATGAAAGGTTCAGCACATGGCTGATGGTATTAACAAGTCTTGTCTTTCCAAGTCCGGGCATACCTTCAAGCAGTACGTTACCGCCGGAAAGTATTGCTATCATCGCACTTCTGATAACATCCCTCTGTCCTATGATCTCACGGCCGATCTCCTGCTCGCATGCCGCGATCTTACTCTGCATTGCCTCAATGTCGCTCATTTTTCCCCTCCGTTAATAGTTACTCAAAACTTCCAAAATATTCTTTTATAACATCTTCCATACCGCTGGGATACTTTCCGCTTTCAAGTCCCTCGTATGCTCTGTCACTGTACTCGCCGATCACGCTGTCGTAATCCACATGGTCACCTGCCCAGCCTACGCCGCTGTTGTCACGGCCGTATTCGGACTGGCCTTCATCCTGACGCTTTCCGGTAAGACCCTCATCATCAGCATCGCCATTGGGAAGACTCACATAATCCCGGCCGCCATTTCCGCTTCCGTTGCCTGACTGACCCTGGCCGCCGCCGTCGCCGCCATTACCGTCCTGGCCATCCTGGCCGTCGCCACCCTGGCCGTCACCGCCCTGACCATCCTGACCCTGGCCGTTTTGACCATTCTGTCCATTCTGTCCGTTCTGACCATTCTGGCCGTTCTGGCCATTCTGTCCGTTCTGACCATTCTGGCCATTCTGTCCATTCTGTCCGTTCTGACCATTCTGTCCATTCTGTCCGTTCTGACCATTCTGTCCGTTCTGGCCGTTCTGGCCATTCTGTCCGTTCTGACCATTCTGGCCATTCTGTCCATTCTGTCCGTTCTGACCATTCTGGCCTTGACCATTCTGGCCCTGGCCATTTGCCTGGGCGCTCTGGCCGCCGGGATTCATATTGTTCTGTATCTGCTGGGTGGCATCCGCTATCTGCTGGGATGTACCGCTGTTTCCGTTTGAATTATTCTGGCTTGCGGAATTGTTCTGGCTGGCAGAATTCTCGGACTGGCTGTTCTGCTGTTCTTCCTGCTCCTTCCTCTGCTGCTCCTCAACCTCTTGCTGCATAGCCTGAAGGCCGTTAGCTATATCCGCATACTTATAATCAAGTCTCTGGTTAGCGCTCTTCAAATCTTCTGCTGAAGCCACATTTTTCATTTCGTTCTGTGAAGCCTGAAGGCTCTCCAGCATGTCTGAAAGTTCCTGCCTCTGGCTCTCCGAAAGAGAAGTGGGATCTATCTTTTCCAGAGCTTCCATAGCCTGCTCTATCTCTTTTTCTTTAGCAGTAGCTTCCTGGTAAACTTCATGCTGCTCCTGTGCCTCAGCCTTTTTAGGCGCGGGCATAAGTCCAAAAAATACAGCCAGAAGTGTCATGAAAAGGAAAAGCAGTATCCGTCTGGCACCGGGATTCATTTTTATCTTTACCATCTGCTCCATGGAGCTTAAGCATCTTGCAGCATCACGTCTCTGAAGCTCTGAGATCTCATTTGATGCATCCTTATGCTCAAAAGCCGTGATCACACGCTCCTTCATACCAAAGCTGTCTATCTTAAGCGCAGCCTGGGTTTCATTCTTCCGCTTTACTATACCAAGTATTATGCCCACAATAAGGCCGATAGCTACTACAATCCCTGCCACAAGATGTGCATAGTAAAAAGACCATATACAGGAAATACCTTCCACAATGGCCGCTACTAAAGCGCCGCCAATAAGCCCGTTCAATATCTGACGGATCATTATGGCTGTGTTCATCTTTGATTTAATCTTTTTAATGTAGCTAAGTATGTATTCTCTGTCACTCATAGTCTTTCCTCCCCTTCATAGCAAGCAGCCAGTCTCCCGTCTGCTCTCGCTGAAAACAAAGGCACATACATCGTTATTATACCATAACCGCTTTATCAATCGCAATCCGGGTAATAAAATGTCTGTGCACCTTCCTCCTCCGATGGTAAAATCAGCAGTTTATCCTTTACTGATATATCAGATACGAATTAGCGACTCTTTTTTATGGTTTTTCCCTGTTTTTCGTAAACTTGACATTTATTGATCATTGCAGTATTTTTTCTATGTGCAGTCAGGAAGTTTCTTTCCGATTAAGCAATGCACTGCAGCAAGTTTCTCTGCTGTATTTTCACTTTAATGTTACTTGAAATGACACATCAAAAGACTTATTATGGAGGAAATGATCTATGGAGAATTTTTCTATGCCCACAGAAAATGAAGAAAAAAAGTATACGGTAGATGACATTATGGCCCTGCCTGACGGAAAACGGGCTGAACTGCTAGACGGTCAGATGTTCATGATGGCATCTCCCTCTGCAACGCATCAAAGAATTCTGGGGGAATTATCCTACATGGCACAGGACTATATTCGGAAAAAAGGTGGTAAATGTGAAGTATTCTTTGCCCCTTTTGCACTTTTCCCAGACGAAACCGGCAAAAACTATTTCGAACCGGATATGGTTATACAGTGCAATCCAGATATCATTGATGATAAAGGACTCCACGGTGCACCGGATGTCCTGTTTGAAATAGTATCGCCTTCCAGTAAATACATGGACTATATGTGGAAACTGAATATATATGAGCGGATCGGAGTCCGTGAATACTGGATCGTTGATCCGCTCACCAAACATGTCACGGTCTACAGGTTCGAGAAAAAAACTGTAGATCACTATTCATTTACAGACGATATCCCTGTCGGAATCTATGAAGATCTGACACTGAATCTGAAAGATATCAAAATCGGATAAACCATCATTTAGCTTCGAAGATAAACTCAAGCTTGCCGTTAGCAGTATAAATCCTGAGCTCATCTCCATCGATCGTCGCAAACATATCCTTCTGTGAATCGTCATAATCTATGGTGTATTCAGTACCGTCAAATGTGATCGTTCCGTTGTGAGGATTACCCCCGACAGAGAAGGTGCAGGTGCTGCCATCCTTGGTTGAAAAGGCCGGCTCCATATTGGCTGTAAAAAGCTTTACATACCACTCCGTTTCCGCCATGACAGTCCTTGTGCCGTTTACCGTATATTCCACCAGTTTCCAGTCCGAGGTGATAAGCGCATTTCCATTTTCATCTACTTTGCTGCCACAGGCACAAAGCATGCACATCATAAAAACGGTAAGAACTGCGATACTTAATGCTTTTTTCATTTTATTTTCCCCTCTCTTTTAATTAAAACCTCTTTACAACATCTGAATTTTCAAAAAATGGGCCGGTGTTTTCCGGCCCATTTATTTTCAGCACAAACAATTAAATTCAGTTCTCTCCCTCAGTCGTTGTTCCTGTTGTTACTACAGGCTCAGGCTGAACCGGCTGCGACTGCACTTCCCGCTGTTCCTGGATAACAGGAGCACTCTGTACCTCCGACTGACTCTGAACCACAGGTGCACTCTGCACTTCTGACTGACTCTGGCTAACCGGTGTACTCTGTACTTCTGCCTGAATCGGTGTAACCGGAGCACTCTGTACCTCCAGCTGGATCGGTGTAACCGGTGTGCTCTGCACCTCTGTTTGAAGTGGTGTAACAGGGACACTTTGTACCTCTGCCTGTATCGGATTGCCAGGTTGCGTTACTGCAGATTCAGGTGTACTCTGCTGATCTGCCGGTCTCTGGAATATGGAGTGGTCCTCCGTTACAGGACGACTTGGCTGAACAGGTTCACTCTGGAATGAAGTCTGATTCTGCATACCCATCGGTGCAGATCCCTGAGGCATACCATTCTGAGCAGCAAACTGGTTCTGCTGCATGGGTACACTCTGTTGCATAGGCTGTCCCTGCTGCATCGGAGCACTCTGGAACATAGGCTGGTTCTGCTGCATTGGCTGTCCCTGGAACATGGACTGGTTCTGCTGTCCCTGCATCATTGGACCATTCTGCATATTCATCTGCATCCCGGGCTGAGCCATTCCAACACCAGCCATTCCTCCGCCAACCATTGCCGGCTGAGGCATAGGCCTTCCTGCCATGTTGACATTATTTACATTATTAGACCTATTCTTTTTCTTCATCTTCTTCCTGTATCCAACTACAGGGTTGATACGGGAAGCTGCTATAGCCTGCATCACTATGGATGCAACTATCATCATTACAATAGAAAGGATTATCCATCCCCAGGCAGTCACGAACGCTAAGCTTGAGAAAATATCTTCAATGAACTCACCACCCAGCACTGTCACAAAGAAAGTGATGAATGTGATAAGCGGATTGAACAGCAGGCTTATAGCCGACAGGATTTCCGGGGACATTCCCATTATGCCGCTTATGGATATAATTGGAATAAAAGTTCCGCCGGACAGCAATCCATAAATAACGTAGGAAATAATGATACTTACCAGCGACTTATTTGAAAAAGTGGAGCTCATTATTCCGATTGAACCCATATATATCGCAAATACGAGAGTAAGCAGAAGAAACGCAAACAGCGCCCACCAGCCTACGCCGCCTACAGTAAAAGATATTGCCATCAAAGGTATGCTGCCCACTACGAACATCATAACTCTGGTAACAGCTGACAAAAGCTTACCCCTGATGATCGCATGCGGCGTCATAACCGTTGTAAGCAGTATGTCAAATGTCTGCTTTTCTTTTTCAGATGTAATGGCAGATGCCGTAAGTATAGGTGTTATCAAAGCAACTATAACAAGTTCTGTTCCGCCGATTATAGGAAAGAGCGCCACCATGCTGCTGTACATATTGGTGTAGCCCACTTCCTCATACATGATAAGCATCGCAAAAAGGAATATAACTCCCAGCACTGCTTCAAAAGCAAAGAGTCCCCAGGAAAACTTCATATTTCTTGCGATAACCCTAAGGTCCTTTTTCAGGATAGGATTTAACCTAAGTTTTTTACTTCCGGATTTGGATTTACTCATTTACATTCTCCCCTGCATATTGCCGACTCCGGGATTCACCGTTGCCGCACTCCCCTCAGTAAGCTGCATGAAGAGCGTCTCCAAGCTCTGCTCTTCCTTCCTGAATCCGCCGACCATAACACCGGCTTTCATCAGGCTCATGATTATCCTGTTTATCTGCTCATCCTCTCCGCTACAGCTAAGCACGATCTCATTTTCCCTGATCTGCCATATTGAAGCCTCCGGCAGTTCCTTTACACGGGCTACAGCATCTTCCATATTTCCATTTATAGAGATTATCAGGTGGTGTTTATCAACACCTATCTCCAGAATATCGCTCATCTTGCCTGCTGCCGCCAGCCTGCCGTGGTTCATGATACCCACGCTGGTACACATCTCTGCAATATCTGCAAGAATATGTGAGCTGATGATTATGGTCTTGCCCATGGAATTCAGGTTCATAAGAACTTCCTTCATTTCTACTCTTGCCCTGGGATCAAGGCCAGATGAAGGCTCATCCAGTATGAGGAGCTGCGGGTTGTGAAGCAGCGCCCTGGCCACGCAAAGCCTCTGTTTCATACCTCTTGAAAGGGTATCAACATACTGCTCTTCCAAGTTTCTTAAGTTTACCAGCTCCAGCAGGTCACCTGTCATCCTGTGGATATCAACATCATCTATGCCGTATATGGAACCGTAAAACTCCATATACTCCTTTACCTTAAGATTGTCATATACACCGAAGAAATCCGGCACATATCCTATGCAGCGTTTTACCTTATCAGGATCCTGTGCAAAATTAAATCCGCCGATCTCAATATATCCTGCCGTAGGCTTAAGCAGACCGCATACCATCCTTATGGTGGTGGTCTTGCCAGCACCGTTAGGGCCTACGAAACCGAACAGATCGCCCTTCGGAACATGGAGATTTAAATTGTTCACCGCTGCAAAGCGTCCATAAAATTTTGAAAGATTAATAATATTTATCATCTGCAGCGCCCCCTCAATTCGGTAATACATAATAGCAGGAAAAACAATCCTTCTTTTCACGGGATGTTACCATGCTATCCTTTGAATCAAACAAAACTATGGCATAATCATCATATGCTCCAAGATCAACTGCTGCAGTAGCAAGAGCCGCAATGTATTTCGCATCTTTATATTCTTTCTTCTCATAACGCCTTACAGCATCATTTGAAAGCTCAGAGCTGACACTGCTGTAAAAAGAATATGCCCTCTCATCAAGGTTAACACTATCTCCAGCCCTTACATCATCAATGATTGCATATTCACCATTGCATACAAGCAATACTTTCTTGATATCTTTGTCCGAATTATTTGTGAATGTTCCTTCGATTACGCTATAGTCATTTGACAGCTCCACGCTGAAAGCTTCGTTACTGAAGTCACTGTCATTATCAGCCACAGCGCGATAGCATACTGTAGAGAACACCGACTTAGGCTTATATGTAAGTTTTACTCCATCCGGAGTCCTAGCGGAACCGAAATAATATCTGTCATTATGATTATAGTCATACATAGTTGAACTGCAGAAATACAGACCTGCAGCATCTACATCATCATCTAACTTTATAGTCCAATCCTTAGCCTTGGAATTGTAGCCGAAAATATATTCGGACTTAACACCGCTTCCGTCAGCAGACTGTATTGAAATGCAGGCAAGAGCCTTATTATGCAGGCTGAATCCCCTGCTGAAAAGGTATGTAATACCCACAAATGCAACCGCAATTATAGGAATAAATACCCACATCTTTTCACGCTTGTTTGCAGCCTTGAGTATAAGATAGATACCAGGGCCTACCAGCACGATATATATCGCCATGGAAATGAACAAAAGCGGAAGGTTGATGGTTCCCTTTCCCTGCAGAACAGCGAAAAGGTTATCAAAATCACTGCTGATGTTCGGATCAGTCACAGAAGACTGTGAATTGATAAAAGATGAAAAATCGGACAGCAAATCACTTACAAAATAATTCGCATCAAGTGTAGAGTCCGAAAGGGCAAAAGGCACAAGCATAACTACTCCCTTTCCCTCATATTTCATAGGCAGTGAATACTGTATGCTGCCGCTGTAATAGCCCATGTTATAGTAGCCGTTACCATAATTGATATCGGCACACTGCATAGTACCGCTGTAATCCATCGTATAGTATGTACTCTGGGGATAGATTGAATTGCTGTTCAGAGTTGCATCAATAAAGTTCTGGTCAAACTCTGAAAAAGTTTCATCAGTTGCTGCACCGGTACCGATTACCAGTGTTCCGCCGCCTCTGACCCAATTCTCAATATTTCCTATTGCAGTAGAAGAAAGTGCAGAAACATCATAATCATCAATGACAAGCATCCTTATGGAATTATAGGTCGCGCTGTCCTCCATATCGGTAGCCGTAAGATCCTTCTGCTCCAGGTCATTATTTATATAATAACCATAATTGTAGGCATTGATATAGAGAAGGGAGGACGGATTGTCGCTCAGCACACCATAATACCATTCACTCTCATCAAACAGACTGTGCTGCTTGTGGTCATAAAGGACTTTTCCCTTTTCATCAAGCACCTGAAGCCTGATATCTGCATCAGTAAAGTGCATGCCGTTAGGCCTCGGGAAAGTGATGGTAGTCACATCCTCCGAACCGGCTGCTACAGCAATATATGTATCGTAGGTAAGGGCACCGTCTGTCTGTGAATAGTTATCACTCGTATAATCGCTGATAAATACCCTGACATAACCGCCAAAATCACTGCCCTTGTTCTTAACCTTTACGCCTATGGTCACCGTGTTGTCATTCTGGTTTTCCTGAGCTCCGGTTACCTCAGCCTCCACATTAGAACTTGCGGCAAATCCGCTTATGCCTGAGCACACTAAAACAGCAGCCATTATAATAACAGCCACTGAGATTATTCCCCATCCTCTTTTTTTTGTCATTTTCCCCACTCTCTTTTAAGCGTAAGTGTAAATAGAATAATTATTGCAAATGTTCAGAACCCAAAGTGTGGGTTCTGAACTGTTATTACTTATATTATTTATTGAACTTCTCGTCAATAAAGTTGCCGATTAAAGGGAGCGGCTTCATTGTTCCCTGTATTGCATTGATGATACCAAAAATCATAAGTACGAAACCTGCCAGTCCGATCAATCCGCCAATACCACCTGACAGGAGTGTTGCCAGAGAAACAAGGCCACCATTAGTGCCCATTGCAGCATCCATGATTTCAAATATCAGACCAATTATAAATCCTAAAACACCGGCTATAGCTGATGCAGCCAAATTGCAGATAGCAAGTGCTATACCCTGAATTGAATGAAACTTAACATAGGGAGAGTCCTTCTTTACAAGAAGAGCAACGAGTCCGACAATCCATAAAATATATGACAGTACTGCCAGCGCCTTATTTCCGCCATCCTGACTGTCGGGTACAGGTCCATAGTTCTGCTGATTATTCATGTTATCCATTGTTTTCCTCCTTCGCCGTTTTACGGCTTTAAATTTTTCATTTTACTTTTTATAAGTGCCGTACTGCCAGCCGTACCAAATATTGTAAACAATCTCCGGAATAGCCCAAAAACAATACGCCATTAATTATATATTAAATATAAAAATTTTTCACCTTTTTATTTCTTCCACATAACGAACTGACTCCAGATTGCTCAATGCCGCCAGTATATCCATATGCTTGGTGCGTTTCTTCAGGTCCACCGTAATCATTACAGCCGCGTCGCCCTTCTCTATGGTAGCCTTTTTCTGTTTTTCCATAGTTACTATCTCATACTCTCCGGAGTGCAAAAAATCAAGAAGCTCTCTTATGCCTTCCTTGCCGGTGACCTCCAGATAAAGATTGATATACTGGGACTTTCCCTCCAGCTGGCTGCTGACATGGCTCAGGGCTATGACTATGAATATGATGACAAAGAATCCCAGCAAGCTTCCGATCACATAGCCGGTACCCAGGGTTATGCCCAGGGATGCCGTGGTCCAAAGTGTCGCTGCTGTGGTTAATCCTTTTACATAGTTCCTTCCGGTGATTATAATGGTACCTACTCCAAGGAATCCGATACCGCTCAGCACGCCTGCCGGAAGACGGGCTGTATCAGTATTTCCGGTTGCTTCAAAGAGATAAAGATTTGCGATGGCTGCCAGCGCAGAGCCTGTACATACAAGAGCAAAGGTACGGACACCTGCAGT
>JAGBLN010000014.1 GCA_017635395.1 Lachnospiraceae bacterium | reverse complement strand
ATACCACTAACTTCCTCACACCGGTAGCTTGCCTGACGGTGGTGCCGTTCGCCAAGCAGTTCTTACGAAAATGCCCCTATCTATGGTATATTTCCGGAACCGTTCACACGCTACATCCATGTAGCGTTGTTCACTCGTCCCTCCTTCCATGGCGGTCCGTTCCTGGTGTATTGTAGCATTTTCGAGAACTGCTAAGTCTCACTAAAACACCGTCAGACAAGACTACACGGTGTGGGAAGTTTTAATATCTTACTTATTTTATCATAAAAACACATTCTGATTACGTAAAAAACGGACGAATTACGCTGCCCGTTTTACAGAGTTTATTGAAAAAATTTTTTCCCGAAAATGTAGTCTGCAACAGTATGTCACTCCTGCACTATCAGCAGTCTTTCCTCCGTTATATCATAGTACAGATACATGCCTGCATCCGACACATCATAAACCTTGAGTATCCCCTCATTTTCAGGGCTTAAGGTGGTGATCTCTGCCGTAATACGCTTCATACTGCCGCTTTCCGCACCGTTCCTTAGAAGCTCCGGCCTGTAGCTCTTTGTGCTCTGTCCCTCAAATACAGCTGTATAAAGTATCCCTGCCTCTACAAGGTCCTGAAAGATATGACTGCCGTAGCTGAGCTCAGGTATATAGCCCGCCTTTGACTCGGAAACTTCCGCTATTACATTAAACTCGCTTATCTCCGCAAATGTTGAAGGAACGCCAAGTTCCGGCGAAGATGTGCATATCCGCCCCGGGGTCAGCAGAAGAAGTTTCTTGTCCTTCCCCTTGTAATACCAGTTGACATCAGACAAGGCTTTCTTTATGTCATATTTCATTTTATAAGGCATATTGTAATACTTAATGGGATCGATATAGACCACTGCATCCAGCTTTATCTTCCTGGAAAAGCCCATGGAAACACCTTTTGTCTCAAGCAGAACCTGATCTGCCATGACATTTTCCGGGAATTCCACTTTGTCGCCGTCCTGGGTAAGCTGCAGGGGCCTGCACTGCAGCAGGTCTATGACATAGCTTCCGTCCTGTGCTATATTGATCGTATATTCCGTATCCACCGGATATTCATAATGTTCCTGAATAAGCGCAAGTATGTCCTGCATATCCTTCATCAGGAATTCATTTTTCGTCAGTCCTTCACAGGAAACATAAAGCACTTCCCTCTTTTGTCCCTGTTCACGCAGCATCCGCTCTGTGTCGGAATTATGTGAAAAGAGCAGCTTTTTCTGATAATAGGGGAACTTTTCGCTTATCTTAAGCGGATCAAAGCCTTCCACCTCTCCGCTCTCCAGGCTAACCCCGTCTACAATACGCTGTGAGTACTGCTGCCGGTCAGACATAGTGGAATGTATTATTTTTGAGGGAGCATCAAGGGATACCATCCTGGGATATGAACCGGTCCTGCGGTCAACCGCCGCTGTTCCGAGTCCCATTACCAGTCTTAGCATTCCTGACTCCGATTTTACATTTCCGATCCTGTATGGACTCATGGAATAGCCCACGCCTGCCGCACAGGGCATAAAGAAGCCGTCATACCTGGATCCGGAAACACGCTGCACAAGTATGGACATCTGCTCGTCCCTCTTTTCAAGGCCGCGCCTCTTCCTATAATCAAGGGCTGCCTCGCTCATGGTAGACGCATATACTTCCTTTATTGCATTTTCAAATTCTTCAAGCCTTTCCTCCAGCGTGCCCATATTTCCGCAGAAAACCGACTCATATTTTCCCGCAAAAGCATTGCCGAAGCCGTCCTCAAGAATTGAACTGGACCTGCATATGAAGGGATCGCTGCCGTAATAATCCAGTATCCTTCTGAATTCATTTTCTATCCTTCCGTAAAACTTTCCTTCCATTAGCTTTTCCGCAAACTCATCGGCCAGCTTAAAGAATCCTTCTTCCGTCCTCTGCCTGATCCTCAGATCCCAGAATCCGTTATCGACTATGAACGCATAGAAAACGTCCGAGCCTATATAGAACGAATCATGAGGCTCTATCCTCGGGAAGATATCCGGCCGGTTGTTTTCCACTATCTTTCTTGAAAGCAGCATACCGCAGGCCTTTCCGCCTATCATTCCTGTACCAACCATTCTGGAATGAATTTCGAAATAATCTTCCGGCCTGAAGTTAGCCTTAATAAGTTTCCTCATCCTTTCATCACGGGTAAGCATGATATTGCACATCCTGTGGCATTCCTCCGTGACATCCTCGCCGGCTTCATATTTGCGCCTGGTAGACTTAAAGAATCTTTCCCAACTGTCCTGGTTCTGGTCCACATCGTCTGCCTTGCCTTTATTCATTATGCTGTAGAAATGGCTTACCGCTGTACCGTCTGAAAGCACACTGAAACTCATGTCTGATTTCTTTAAGATATGGGGCTGGAACATGGTGGGCGAATACCTTTTCCAGACCTTCATGGGCCTCACATAGATATCATCATCTTCTGAAAATACATCCAGGAAAAGCTGTGTGGTATCCCTAATGGTTGCAATGGCATCAAAAGAATGACGCCCCCTTATCACGGGGAAATATGCCACGGTATCCAGGATAAAAAGAAAGGGACAGGTCAGATGGAAAAAATTGCCCATCATAAGGTCCGTTGACCAGGCTGCCTCAAGTTCTGATAAGCAGTCAAACACATAGAAAGCATCCCTGCCTTCACGCTCTATCAGGTTGTGGATATCAACTGTAAAAGTCTCAAAACGGTGGGAAAGTACCACATGCTCGATCTTAAGTCCCTCCCTTGGCGTCAGTATGGGCTCATGTTCAGCAAACCGGATATAGATAAGGTTTCTTTTATCAGCTATGGCCTGGTCCGCAAACCGCTCCGCCAGCACACGGAACTCGTCTAAATTCGTCACCTGCCACACCACATTGTCACCCAGCCTTATATACTGCAGTGCATCATCCATCATAGGTATTCCCGAACATGTCTTATCAAAAGCTGCCATATATATCCTCCCTTAACCATATCATCCGGACTGCAAAAAGCTTCACTTCGGGCAGAAGCAAAAAAAGGCGCCAATATCTTACGATATCGACGCCTTTGCCGTTCTTTAGTTTAAGGATATAACAATCTCCTTAAAAAATCAAGCAGTTACCACTCTGCCACATATATGTGTGTCTTCTCTGCATCAGGGAAAAGTTTTCCTGCAAGCAGTATCGATCCAGTAGTCATTGCATTAAATTCCAGCGCATACTCAGGATAGTCTTCTTAAAGTTTAAATCATACTATAATTGTACTTGATCACAGCACGCCGAATGCCTTCATCTCCTGTTCAAGCATCTTTGCATGCTCGGGCTCCATCTCGGTGAGCGGCATGCGTAAAGGTCCTGCCGGCTGTCCCTGAAGCGCCATTGCCTTTTTGACGGGAATAGGATTTACCTCGCAGAAAAGCGCATTGATAAGAGGCAGGGCCTCAAGCTGTATCTGCCTTGCGCCGTCCACATCTCCGTCAAAGAATTTCTGGCACATGTCATGGGTCTGCTTAGGTGCAACATTTGAAAGAACGGATATAACACCCTTTCCGCCAAGTGAAAGAAGGGGCACTACCTGGTCGTCATTTCCCGAATAAACATCAACCTTACCTCTTGCAAGGCTCATGAGCTTTACAAGCTGTGAGAAATTGCCTGTAGCATCCTTTACGCCTACAATGTTCTCATTCTCTTCGCAGAGAGCAACCATTGTTTCAGGCAGTATGTTCACTCCGCCTGTCCTTCCGGGAATGTTGTAAAGGATAAGAGGGATGTTGACAGCCTTTGCAACAGCTTCAAAATGAGCTTTAAGACCTTTCTGGGTAGCTTTATTGTAATAAGGTGTTACAACAAGTGCTGCATCAGCTCCCGCCTTTTCAGCCTCCTGTGTAAGATATATTGCTGTCTTTGTGCAATTTGAACCGGTACCTGCGATAACAGGGATTCTCTTATTAACTACCTTGATGCAGTAACGGATCACATCAAGATGCTCCTCCTCTGTCATCGTTGCAGCCTCACCGGTGGTACCGCAGACGATTATGGCATCTGTTCCACCTGCAATCTGGTACTCAATGTTCTTTGCAAATCCTTCGTAGTCGATTGAACCGTCTTCTTTAAACGGCGTTACAATGGCAACTCCTGCTCCTGTGAATACTGACATATTATTCCTCCTTTCAGAATAAAAACACCGGTATGGAATACCGGTGTGCTCACTCATAGCTTAAACTGTGATAGCGCCCCATCGGATTCCCGATGACAGTGATATGGATATTCTCCGTACCCCCAGGATAAAGCGTCTGCGATTTTCGCTTCTCCTTCGGCGGGAAAGCCTTGTGCTGACTTCATCTGTACCGCAACATCAGACAGCCTTAAATCTTTTCCGCAACCTCTACCTACTATTTGTATTTACAAGCTGAAATATAACACTGCAAAGGCTAAGTGTCAAGGTAAACAATCCCCATGATAAATGAAAAGCGGCGGCTTTCGCCACCGCTTGATCAAACCATATTGCTTAATGCTTTAAAATACCAGATAAGCCGTTATGCAGAACAGGGTTACCCAGCCCATAAGTATCAGAGTATTCACTGCCACCTCAAGCCTTCTTGCATAACCTGCCCTAAAATCCAACAAAACGCCCATATTCTCGCCCTCCGTTTCTGTTGTGATGAAGTTATCATTACCTAAAAACATCTTATCTTATTTTTGTTGCTTTTTCAACGATATCAGGCCTTACTTGACATATAATATCAGTAATATATACTACTTTTTGTTAGTCGTAACTAAAAGTATAAGGGGCTTATTATATGACACTTAAGGAACTTGAGATCGGAACCCCTGCCGTCATTGAAAAAGTCGGCGGTTCGGGCGCACTCAGACAGCACTTCCTCGATATGGGAATGATTCCCGGCGCTGAAGTAACAATAGTAAAATACGCGCCAATGGGAGATCCTATGGAGCTTAAAGTCCATGGGTACGAGCTTACGCTCCGTCTTGATGATGCAGCGAATATTGATGTTACCCCCTCAGATGTATCAGGTACCGAGCCTGAGCCGGAGTCACCGGCCAGATCACACAAAAAAAAGACAGAGCATCCCGGTTTCGGTGAAAAGGGAAAATCCCATCCCGAGAGTAATGCCAAGCCCCTTCCGGACAGTGAGACCTTGACTTTTGCACTGGTGGGCAACCAGAACTGCGGAAAGACTACCCTTTTCAACCAGCTCACCGGATCCAACCAGCATGTGGGAAATTTCCCCGGTGTTACCGTTGACCGCAAGGACGGAGAAATAAAAGGTACCCCCAACACCCTGGTTACTGACCTTCCCGGCATCTACTCAATGTCTCCCTACAGCAGTGAGGAGATCGTCTCCCGTAATTTTGTCATGAACAGCAAGCCCAAAGCTGTCATCAACATAGTAGATGCTTCCAATATAGAGCGAAATCTGTATCTTACCATGCAGCTTCTGGAAATGGATGTTCCCATGGTTGTCGCCATAAATATGATGGACGAGCTTACAGCAAATGGCGGCACGATAGATATTAACAGCATGGAAGAAATGCTTGGGGTTCCTGTGGTACCGATATCCGCAGCTAAGAACCAGGGCATAGGCGAGCTGATAGAACACGCCATCCATGTAGCAAAATATCAGGAAAAGCCCTTACAGAATGATTTCTGCAGTGAAAACGACAACGGCGGAGCCGTGCACCGTTCCCTTCACGGCATAAGGCATCTTATAGATGACCATGCCAGAAAAGCTGGCATCCCCCTCCACTTCGCAGCCAGCAAAGTCGTTGAGGGCGACAGTCTGATCACAGAGCAGCTTCAGCTTGATGAAAATGAAAAAGAAACCATAGAACATATAGTCCTTCAGATGGAAAAAGAGCGCGGTCTTGACAGAAGTGCAGCCATTGCTGACATGCGTTTTTCATTTATCTTCAAAGTATGTGAACGCTGCGTAAAGAAACCTAAAAAAAGCCGTGAAAGTATCCGCAGCGAAAAGATCGACCGTGTACTGACAGGCAAATGGACCGCTATTCCCTTTTTCATCATTATCATGGGACTCATTATGTGGCTTACCTTTGATGTGATCGGCGGGACCCTGCAGGGACTGCTGGAAACAGCTGTTGACAAGCTGACTGCCTGGACCGATGCTGCCCTTTCAGCAGGAAATGTAAATGACGTTCTCCATGGTCTGGTCATAGACGGTATATTTGCAGGCGTCGGCAGCGTACTGAGTTTCCTTCCTGTAATTGTTACGCTTTTCTTCTTCCTGTCCATTTTAGAGGACAGCGGCTATATTGCCCGTGTGGCATTTTTCATGGATAAGCTGCTGCGGAAGATCGGACTCTCCGGAAGAAGCATAGTTCCCCTGCTCATAGGATTCGGCTGCACGGTTCCTGCTGTCATGTCCACCAGGACCCTCCCCAGCGAAAGGGACAGGAAGATGACAATTCTCCTGACTCCCTTTATGAGCTGTACCGCAAAACTGCCTATATACGCATTCTTTGTAAGCACATTTTTCCCTAAGTACAAAGCACCTATCATAGTGCTGCTCTATTTTACGGGAATTGTTACGGGAATCATTGCCGCCTTTATTTACAGAAAAACTCTTTTCAAAGGTGAAGCAGTTCCTTTCGTAATGGAACTTCCGAACTACCGTATGCCGGGTATAAAAAATGTAGCCCAGCTCCTTTGGGAAAAAGCAAAAGATTTCCTGCAGAGAGCATTTACGACCATTCTCATTGCTACCATAATAATCTGGCTGTTACAGAGTTTTGATCCACGCTTCAATCTTGTTGAAGACCAGCAGGACAGCATACTTGCTATTATCTCAGGATTGCTTGCTCCGCTCTTAACGCCCATAGGTCTTGGAGACTGGAGGATCTGCACCTCCCTTATCTGCGGCTTTATGGCAAAGGAAAGCGTCGTATCCACGCTGGAAATTCTTTTCGGACAGAATGTCAACGAAGCGCTTTCAAACGCTGCCGCAGCTTCATTGCTTATCTTCTCCCTGCTCTACACTCCCTGCGTTGCTGCGGTAAATGTCATACGCAAGGAGCTCGGGATAAAGTGGGCATTTGCCGTAGTTGTATGGCAGTGCTTTATTGCCTGGATAGCAGCATTTGCAGTTTACCTGATTGCATCATTAATCATATAATAAGCCGTATGCCTGCGGCTGAAAGGGAAATATGAACCACTGGGATATCATCATAATAATCGCGATTGCCATAGCAGTCGCCTTAGCCGTGATTAAGATAATAAAGAAAAAAAAAGCCGGCAAAAGCAGCTGCGGATTTGACTGCAGCAGCTGTGCCGGCTGTCAGATGCACTGTCACGATGACAAATGATCATCTGTGTATTTTTACTTCGTTCCGAATATCCTGTCCCCGGCATCTCCAAGTCCGGGACAGATATATGCATTTTCATTAAGTCCCCTGTCCTGCTGGCCTACATATATCTGGACATCCGGATGAGCCGCCGAAAGATTTTTCAAGCCTTCCGGTGCAGCTATGATGCACATGAACTTGATGTTCTTACCGCCGTGTTTCTTTATCTGGCCTATGGCATCCACCGCAGATCCGCCTGTTGCAAGCATTGGGTCGGTAACGATGATTATACGCTCGTCAATGGCATCAGGCAGCTTACAGTAATATTCCCTGGGCTCATAAGTGATCTCATCCCTGTAAAGACCTATATGACCGATCTTTGCAGACGGATAAAGTGACAGGAGTCCGTCCACCATTCCCAGACCTGCCCTAAGTATAGGGATGATCGCGATCTTCCTGCCGGTAAGCACGGGCGTCATGCATGTTTCAATAGGAGTCTCTACCTCAACATCTTCAAGCGGAAGATCCCTAAGTGCCTCATATCCCATGAGCATGGCTACTTCACCTACAAGCTTTCTAAACTCGTTGGTTCCGGTCTGCTTGTCTCTAAGCATGGAAATCTTATGTTTTATAAGCGGATGATCAAGAATCGTGATATTATCCATTTTTAACCTCCCCCTTTTTTATTATCTATTATATCAAAATCTTAGAAATTCTTTTTTTATTTAATGCAGGTAATTGCATATTTCACACTCTGCATCTCATGTATCGTCTTCTTCATCGCTTGCAACTACTTCCACCATATACGGCTTTTTCTTATTGTACCTGACATTCACAGTCTGACCTTTAAGTTCCTCAGGATCCGGATCAGGCAGCGGATACCATTTCTGATAGCCGAAGCGTTCCTCGTCATCTGCATAATACCGGTACTCGTACTCGTTGATATCGTTATGTCCATAATAGCCGGCACGCCCAGTAAGGCCTTTCCTGACATTTCCGGTATATGTCCCGGTAGTATTTACCCAGCCCGGCCTTTCTTTTGGATTGGACAGATTCATAATATAATCAAAAATATCCATAATTCCTCACCTTATTCTAAATAATATGTATCCCTTTTCAGGAAAAGGGGCTTGCCTGTACATATGAACATGAGCTATCCTACGCAGTTGCTCCCCAGCCAGATCCTGCTGACCAAGTCTAAAAGGAATAAAAATACTATGATAATAAAAATTACATTATGAGCCTTTGCATCACGGATCTTGCCCTGTACTTTGACTATAAGCGGCTGTACAAGACATACTGCCACCCATATTAGTAATCCGAACATCAGCGATGGAACCAAGGCTATCCTGCTGTCGAAATTCAGGAACTCATTTGTATAGTCCCACATTGGCACACCGATTGTCATATCTATGATATAGCTCGCGGTAAGTTCAGCAATAGTAGCAATGGCAGCTCCGACTACGAATACCAGCAGCGGCTTCTTTATCTTAAGCAATGCAAAAAATCCCAGAATTATGAAAACGCCTATGCCGTATATCGGAAGCCAGGGTCCGAAAAGAAAGCCCCTGTTGATAAAGCCCCTGCGGTGGTAGATCATGCAGCACCATATGGATTCATACACCCATCCGCCAAAACAGTAAACCAGGAACCACTCTGCATAGTCCCTGAAAAGATTCCAGTATTTATTTCCTGATGCAGTTTTTGGAGCACCGTTAAGCTGTCTGTTTATATCAGCCAGTTCGTTCTCCGGAAGCTCTTTCAGAAAAATGCAGTACTCATCCGCATGGCCTCCCACGAAAGTCATGTGTTCCATCTCCGTCTGTGAGGGCTCGGTTATCCAAAGTACCTGTTCTCCGTGAAAATCCTCTACGTATCTTAATTTTTCACCTTTGTAAATTACGTCCATTTCCACAACAACCTATGTTTTTTTCCAATTTCATATTTTATAAAACATTATTGATTTATCTGAAATACTACCACATACAAGGCAAAAGTTCAAAAAAGGGCTGTGCATCTAAGCACAGCCCAAAAAGCTTCTTACAATACTTTTTATATCACATATATGATGCTCTTCTTCCGCGTATGAAGCTGTGTCTGCGGTACTTTACATTGCTGTGCTCCATTCCTATACGGCGGTAGAAAGCAAATATATTTAATAAAAGTGCGGATATCCAGGCGCTTGACTCTGCTATGGCCACAGCACTGAATCCTAACGCGCCCATAAGGAGCGATACCAGCGCTATCCTCATGACCATCTCAAGCACACCTGACCACATGGGCATTACCGTATCGCCCATTCCCTGTACTGCGCTTCTGTAAACAAAGAGACAGTTGACCGCCAGTATTGTCACGCCGCTTATAGGCAGGTACTCACAGGCAAGTTTTATGGGAAAGCTTCCCTTAAGCATTATCCTTGCAAGCATTTCCGGTGCAAATACCATAAGGGAACCTAACAGCAGATATGATATGAAGGCAATGCTTAAGCATACTCGGAGTCCTTTGCGTATCCTTTCTTTCTCGCCTGCACCGTAGTTCTGGCTGGTGAAAGCACTCATAGCTCCGCCGGCAGCGCATGCAGGATTCATAAACAGATTTATATATTTGCCGCACGCGGTATATGCAGTCGTGTAATCAACGCCCGCGCCGTTTATGAAATACTGTATTACCATGCAGCCTACTGCAGTTATGGAATTCATGAATGCCATAGGCAAGCCGTTCTTTAACAGTTCAATGAAAACGCTCTTGTCATTTTTGAAATCAGCACGGCTTAAGTGTACCAGCTCTATGGTTGAAAGCCGCCATATGCAGACAGCTGCGGATACCAACTGGGATACAACGGTTGCAATAGCTGCTCCCTCTACGCCTGTTCCGAATCCAAATATAAAGAGGCAATCCAGTCCTAAATTAACTACAGAAGAAATCAGGATTGCAAAAAGCGGAGTACGGCTGTCGCCTAATGACCTGAGCACTGCCGCACTTACATTATATGCGATGGATGCAGCCAGGCCTCCGAATACGATATAGCCGTAACGCAGGCAGTCAGCCATCAGTACCTCGTCGGTTCTGAGCAGCCTCAGTGCAAGCGGCAGGAAGGATACGCTTACTGTCGTAAGCACTATGGCCAGCACTGCTGCCACCTGTATGGTTGCAGCTAACCTGTGACGGAGCTGTTCCTTTTTACCTGCGCCAAAGCTCTGTGCGATCAGTATGCCGAAACCATTTGCAAGTCCCAGTGAAAAACCAACTATAAGGAAAAACAGCGAGCCCATATTTCCAACGGATGCCAGCGCATTGTCATCAATGCCTCTGCCCACTATAAGGGTATCCACGAAATTATAAAGCTGCTGAAGCATGCTGGTAAGCAGCAGCGGCCAGTAAAATCTTAATATGTGTTTTGTGATGTTTCCTTTTGTAAGGTCTGTTACTTTTTTCTGCATTACCTGACCCGTTCCCTTCATCACTCTTCCTCCAAAGATGCATATCATCTTTAATTGTTCCGGAGAATCCGCTCTTCTCTCTCCGTTGCGTGCATTATAAGAAAACCTTTTCTGAAAATTTATCAAAAATATGGTATTTTTTATGAATTTATGGTATGTTATTTTAAAACCATTTAAAATTTTTCAGTAAATACAGCGTGCGAAGGGTAACCAGTATGCCAAAGAATCTGGACGCAAGAAAAGAACTGATATACAGGCTCTACATACAGCGGGAGGAAGAATTCGTCCGCACAGATATCAGGCAGGAATACTCCCGATACGAAGATATCCGCAACGGGGATGTAGAAAAAGTAAAGGCCAACTTTGAAGAAATAAAAAAAGACTTCTTCAAAGGAAAAGGCGTGCTTTCCAAGGATCCTCTGCGCAACTGCATCTACCATCTGGTGGTTTCCGTCGGCGTAATATCCCGTATCTGCATAAATTCAGGCCTCCCCCACGATGAAGCCTACACAATAAGCGATATCTATATCCAGGCTGCGGATGAAAGCAAGACTGTCGAGCAGGTCATAGACCTTATCGGGGCTGCCCAGCTGGACTTTGCCGAACATATGAAGGAGCTGAAAAAAAACGACCGGTACTCTGCCTATGTCCGGCATGCTATCGACTATATCTACGACCACCTTCACGAGCCGCTCACCATGGAAGGCCTTGCCATGAACGAGAACCTGAATCCTAGTTATTTTTCAAAACTGTTTGCAGCTGAAACAGGAACAACTGTCAAGGCATATATCCTTTCAGTCAAGATAAACACGGCCAAGAACATGCTGGAAAAAACCGACTACTCCATTACGGATATTTCATACTCCTTAGGCTTTTCCTCCCAGAGCGCATTTACTGCAGCATACAAAAAACTTACAGGGGAAACACCTGCCCGGTACAGGAAAAACCTTAAGTATATTGACAGCTTTTACTGAGCCGGTATCCATCCACAGAAATCTGTTGCGGACATATTATCAAGCCATATATAATGTTCCTGTTAAACTGAGGTGAGCATTCATATGAACAAAAAACTGATAACTATTTTCGAATGGCTTAATATTCTATTTATGGGAACTATTCTTGCAGTTTCCGTAACCGGAACATATCATCATATAGCCTGGTATAAAGTTTCCTTCGTTTCGCTTATCTGGTTTGCCTTTTTTCTTCTTGCCTTTTTTATATTAAAAAAGTCTGAAGCATTTCTGACAAAACATAAAACACTCCTTTTGTCCGCGTATCTCTTCCTGTTTTTTGCCGTCCTTTCCGTCGCTTCGATATTATTTGCCAATCCTCCGACCAATGATTACGGGGAGGTATTCAATGATTCTTTGAATCTTATAGCCGGCAAAGAAGTCAACTGGGCTTATTTTGCCATGTTCAAAAACAATTATCTGCTTCTTTTATTTATGGCACTTATAAGGCTTCCCGCATATCTTATGGGCCTTGACGGAACCTATTCAATTATTATTTTTTCGGTTCTCTGTGCAATGATAACAGCTGTCCTTATTTTTAAAATAATGGAGCATTTCCAATTTCCGGTATATGTATGCTTTATGGCATTAGTGGTATATGCCCTTTTTTTACCCTTATACGGCTGTACATATGCTTTCTATTCCGATCAGGCTACCATTATGCTCACCGTTCTTCCCATCTATCTTATTATTTCTGATACCGGCAGCAGCAAGTGGGTATCCGCTGTAAAGATTATCCTTGTGGGCCTGTTTGCGTGCATGGCTTTCTGGCTGAAGGCTACTGCCGTAATACCTATAATAGCCTTTACAATAGTGAAACTGCTCACTTCATTTAATCAAAATACGCTTCGCCGCATTCTCTTATATTGTTGCTCTTTTATATGTTTCTGGCTTATCTACGGATTGATCTGGCATATCTCACCTGCTTCTAAAATGACGGAAATGCATGTACCCATAATTCATTGGATCGCACTTGGATCGCACGGTCACGGCGACTGGGAGGACAACGCAGACTACGCCTATGAACTTCTCGCAACACCGACTATAGAAGAAAAAAAAGAATTTGCCTGTTTATATTTACGCCAAAACTTTAACGAAATGTTTTCTGCAGCCCACATAGTCAGCAAAATGCGCCATAACTTTGCAGCAGGTTTCATGGGGCTTTCCACATACATTTATGTGCCTGATTCACCTGCCTATCCGTTTCTCAGTGCCTACGGAGCTTATGGCGGATATACGATGATGTTAGCAACAGGCATGTATTATCTTCTCCTTTTGCTTAATATTCTTGGAAGCGTATATTCTATAATCAGGAAAAAGACGGATTCCCACAGCAGTTTAGGACTTTTTGCCCGCATTTCACTCTTTGGGCTGTTCCTGTTCCTTATGTTCTGGGAAGCAAATAACCGGCAGCTTTATAATCATATTCCACTATTGGTAATTACCGGAATGACAACATTCACGCAATTCTTTGATAAGAAAAGGGAAAAATAATGAAAAAGATTTTAGGAAGAATACTCATTGTATTGCCGTCAATTGCCCTGCAGCTCAGAACGAATGCAGGGCCATCAGTCCCGAAAATGTAAAGAAGATATTTTTACTCAAATTCCTGGACAATGTGCTCCGCATAGCCGCGCCGCTGCTGTAAACATTACCGCACCATAACCATTCAATCCCCCTTCTGTTTTACGGAAGCATCCATAATAAGGGAAAACAAACTGACATTAGAATAAAAAAATAAGTTATAATGAATATGTAACACAAATAATATCGTCAGGTATTTTTTTATGTGAATATCCGAAATGTAACGGTGATGGAAGAAGGTAGCAAAAAAGAATGCTTCGTGAGTGCCTGATCATCTGCCCGCTTGTATTTATAGCGGGATATATTGATGCAGTTGCGGGAGGCGGCGGTCTTGTGTCGCTTCCCGCTTATATGCTGACAGGTCTTCCTACCCACCAATGCATAGCAACAAACAAGATGAGCGCTTTTATGGGAACTTCCGTTGCAACTGTAAAGTATGCAAAAAGCGGTTATATTCCCTGGAAGACCGCTCTTTTTTGTATTCCCTGTGCACTTTGCGGATCTGCCCTTGGCGCAAATATTGCTCTTATGATATCTGACACGATTCTTAAGATCATAATGCTCGTGATAATACCATTAACAGCAGTATATGTACTTACACGTAAGGGAGATTTTTCTTCAGAACGGGATTTATCTTTTAAACTTACTGTAATTGTATGTTCTATGATAGCGTTTGTTATAGGGATTTATGACGGTTTTTACGGTCCCGGAACCGGAACATTCCTTATTCTTCTTTTGACAGGTATTGCCGGAATGGATATCAGAAAGGCAAACGGCCTCACAAAGGCAATAAACTGGTCAACAAACGTTTCCGCACTTGTAGTTTTCCTGATTCATGATCAGGTACTCATTTCGCTTGGACTGATTGCCGGAGTTTTCAATATTGCCGGTAATTATCTCGGTGCCGTAGGATTCCAGAAAAAAGGAAGCGGTATAGCCAAGGTAGTCATTATAATAGTGCTTGTTGTATTTTTTGTCAGGCTTCTGCTGGAATTTCCTTTTCTATCACTCATCAGATAACCATCTGTTAAGGACAATAAATTTTTTAAAAAAAGTACTTGCAATATGTTTTATATTGTAGTATTATTTAAAAGCTTGAGAAAAGCACATGGCTCGTTGGTCAAGGGGTCAAGACGCTGCCCTCTCACGGCAGAATCAGCGGTTCGATTCCGCTACGAGCTGTTTGCTAAAAAACCGTAAACGTTGAGTTTACGGTTTTTTTGTTTCAGAAACACTGCAGTATTTCACCGCTTTTATTGGTCCCACTCAGCCAATCAGATGATATCAAATATCGATATCTGGTTTGCATCAGGCAGGCCGTCAAGGATATGCAGTGCAGTCATCTTGTCGATGTTGGTCTGGGAAGTCTTGGTGCGCTCCTTAAAGTCATCCTTGCTGACAAAGGGACCGTTCTTGGCTGCTTCCTCTATCTTGACGGCGTTGGTGTCACCCAGGCCTTCAATAGCCACGAAGGAAGGCATTATCTTGCCGTCTATTATCTGGAAATCCACGGCTTTTGCCCTGTAAAGGTCGATGGGCATAAAGTCATAGCCTCTTGCATACATTTCCTGTACCAGCCTCATATCGTGCATGCTGGCCTCATCCTTGGGCGAAGCGGTTCCGTCATCGATCCTCTTCTGTATGTCCGCCATATTTTCTTCCAGATGGTCCTTTCCCATGCACATAGTCTCATAAGAAAATGCCTTGGACCTTATGGAAAAGAATGCGGTGTAATACGCCAGCGGATAATTTATCTTGTAATAAGCAACTCGCCAGCCCATCATTACATATGCCGCAGCATGAGCCTTCGGGAACATGTACTGGATCTTTTCGCAGGACTTGATATACCACTCGGGCACGTTATGGGCCTTCATGTCCTCTTTCCATTCAGGCCACTTTTCTGCCTTTCCTTTAGCAACCTTGCCCTTGCGGACCATTTCCATTATCTTGAAGGACTCTTCCGAATCCAGCCCCATGCCTATGAGATAGGTCATGATATCGTCACGGGT
Source organism: Lachnospiraceae bacterium (assembly GCA_017635395.1). GTDB lineage: Bacteria > Bacillota > Clostridia > Lachnospirales > Lachnospiraceae > NK4A136. The sequence continues at coordinate 6,579 of JAGBLN010000014.1, read as the reverse complement.
ACAGATACATGTTGAAATGGTGGCTATGCCCTCTTTTATCAGAGTCTCTGCATTTCCCAGCCACACATCCGTACCATGAGAAAGGCCTGCAATACGCACCAGGTCAGAAAACGCCTGGGGTTTTGTATCTATAAGCATCTGCATGGCAAAATCAGTACCAAACTCAGGAATGCCAAGAGAACCCAGCTTTGTTCCCCAGATATCCTCCGGCTTTATGCCAAGGGCATCAGTAGATTTAAAGAGGCTCATAACCTCCGGATCGTCCAAAGGAATCTCCAAAGGATCCAGGCCGGTCAGGTCCTGCAGGCGCCTGATCATGGTAGGATCGTCGTGCCCCAGTATGTCAAGCTTTAACAGGTTATGGTCGATCTTATGATAATCAAAGTGAGTCGTTACTATTGGCGAAGTCCTGTCATCTGCGGGGTGCTGTGTCGGCGTAAATGACTCGATAGCCTCACCCACAGGCAGTACGACAATACCGCCCGGATGCTGACCGGTGGTGTTCTTCGTGCCTTCCACGCCCTTTGATATACGCTCGATCTCAGCAGGCCTCTTTACCTTGTCCTGCAGCTCATAAAAGCCCTTGGTATATCCGAAAGCTGTCTTCTCTGCCACGGTACCAACGGTACCTGCCTTGTAGGTCTGGCCTGCACCGAAGATAACCTCCGTGTATTTATGTGCCTTGGACTGATATTCACTTGAAAAGTTAAGGTCGATATCCGGTTCCTTATCACCCTTGAATCCCAGGAAGGTCTCGAAAGGAATGTCAAAGCCATCTTTGTAGAGATTCTCACCACACACGGGACAAACTTTGTCCGGCATATCTACACCGGCCCTGCCGGCATATTTATTTACCTCTTCAGAATCAAATTCCGAATACTTGCACTTCTTGCAGAGGTAATGAGGCTTTAAGGGATTAACTTCAGTGATTCCCGCCATTGTAGCGACAAAGGAAGAACCAACTGAACCACGGGATCCAACCAGATACCCGTCCTCTACAGACTTCCACACTAACTTCTGTGCAATGATGTACATAACCGCAAAGCCGTTGCCTATTATGGAATTAAGCTCGCGCTCAAGCCTTTCAGAAACTATCTCCGGCAGGTCCTCGCCATAGAGTTCATGTGCCTTGTTGTAGCATATGGCACGCAGAGTCTTATCCGAGTCTTCAATGACAGGCGGACACTTATCGGGCCGGACAGGCTTGATCCTGTCACACATATCCGCAATCTTATTCGGGTTGGTAATTACCACTTCTATGGCACGGTCTGCCCCGAGATAAGCAAATTCATCCATCATCTCCTGGGTAGTCATAAAATACATGGATGATGAAAGCGCCTCGATCTTATGTCCGAACTGTTCCCAGGTCTTATTGCCCTTCTTTTCCTTTCCACAGACCAGTATGCTGCGGTAAAGTGCATCCTGCGGATCTAAGTAATGAACATCGCCTGCAGCACAAACCATCTTGCCGCACTCTGCGGCGATCTCCACGATCTGGCGGTTCACTTCCTTTATGTCGTCATAGGAATTAACTGCCATCTCCTTGCTGTTCATGATAAGGTATTTGCCGTTTCCTGCAGGGCCTATCTCAATATAGTCATAAAAGTTCACCAGCCTGACTATCTCCTGCCTGGAACGGCCGCCTATCATGGCACGGAACACATCACCCTCTGTACCGCCGCTGCCTACTATCAGGCCCTCGCGGTACTTATTCAGAAGACTCTTGGGTATCTTCGGTATATTCCTTCCGATGAACCGTAAATGAGACAGGGATACAAGCTTATACAGGTTCCTGCGGCCAACTTCGTTTTTGGCAAATATAACAGCCTCTGAAGCGTGCATATCCGCTATCTTCTCATCATCCAGGCCTTCAAGCTCATTTAACTGAGCAAGTGTCGTCACATGATGCTTGGCTAAAAGCTCTATCTCCTTTATGAAGATGCCCGCAGTCATCTCCGCGTCATCCACAGCCCTGTGGTGATGCAAAAGTTTTACATCCAGTGCCTCTGCTAACTTATGCAGCTTGTAGGATGGAAGACGGGGCATTACAAGCCTTGCGATCTCAATGGTATCCGTATGGGTAAAATCATAAGGAAGGCCCTGTTTTTCGGCCTCTGCCCTTATACAGTTTGTATCGAATTTCGCGTTGTGGGCAACAAGCACACAGCCCTCACAGAACTTAAGGAACTGTGGCAGTACTTCTTCTATATTCGGTGCGCCTATGAGCATATCGTCAGTTATGCTGGTAAGGCCGGATATCTCCTGTGTCAGCGGTTCGTGAGGATCAACAAAGGTTGAGAACCTGTCTGTTATCTCTCCGTGCTCAACCTTTACCGCACCGAACTCTATAAGCTTACATTTGCCGGGTACGACACCTGTGGTCTCCAAGTCGAATACCACGAAACTGCCGTCAAAATCCTGCCCCTTCTCGTTGATAACAGCATTCAGCGTATCATCAACGATATAGGCATTACAGCCGTAAAGAATCTTTATTGATTTATCAAAGCCTGCCGCATCAGGGAAAGACTGCACACCGCCATTATCTGTTATGGCAATGGCCTTATGACCGAAACGGACTGCAGTGTTTACCAGGTCTTTTACCGAAACACAGCCGTCCATATCACTCATCTTGGTGTGTGCATGAAGCTCCACCCTTTTCAGCGAATTAAAGTCCTCACGCTTTTCGCGAAAGTCATCCACCTTCTTTATGCCCACGGGGCGAAGTATCTCAATTTCCTTATCGAAATCATCAAAAGCAGCAACGCCTTTGACCCTGACAAAATCACCGACTTTAAGGATTCCTAAAAGTTCCTTGCCCAGTTCCTGAGACTGGAAAAATTTCATCCTGACTGTGTCTGTAAAGTCCGTGAAGGTATACTTTATTATCTTGCTTCCGCCTTTTGTATCACGGTCCTCCACAGCCATTATCATGCCGTGAACCACCACATCACCGATTGCATCGGTAATGTTTTCCATGGCAATGGCATCGCCTTCAAAATCATTTCCCATTACCACATCATCAGGAGCACCAGGGGCCTTCAGGCTTTTTCCATACCAGGAATCATTGCTTTTCCTGCCCTTCTTTCCGCCAAAAGAAGACCGGTTCTTTTCCCACTTGCCGGACCACTCCTTTTTTTCTGTCTTTTCAGCTTTAGGTTCCGATGCAGGCTTGTCCGCTGTTTTGGGCGCGCTTTCTTTCGGGACTGCTCTTGTACCGCCATCACTTCCGCGCTCAGCCTCAGGAAGCTTGCCCGGCTTAACAGATTTTTTATCGGCATTATCCAGAACATCATCCAGAGTCATGAAGGGCTCCTCTTCAGCAGCCGCTGTCTCACTTACATTTGCCGCAGTTTCTGCTAAAGCGCTGTTCTTTTCCATTTCCTTTGAAAAAGCCGCAACTTTGTTCAGCACACGGTTCCTGCTCTCTATTGTATAGACGCTTTCCTCGCTCTCACAGTAGTCCACCTCTGTCTCAACATTCATATGGAATCTTCCGTTGAATGTATCCTCAAATATCCTTAAGATTATCTCTTCCTTGTCATGAGCCGCAAAAGTATCAGGAAGGACAAGCTTTATAACCCCGTCTTCTACGGACAGCTTTGCCTTTTTCATAACGCTGTAGATTATGCGGTCATAATTCTTTATTTCCAGCAGCATGCTGTCATAATAATGATCTATGAGATAATTGATATCGTATCTGTCCGACAGATGATAATCCTCATGAATCTCCACGCCATAGCCTGAGGGGCCAAAGACAGCCTCCTCCAGTTCCTTTTCAAGGTCATAAACCAGCGCCTTGCGTATAGGCTTGTCATGGCTTAAATAAATCCGCATCATGCCCTTGTTCTGGATACAGATTATCTGCTCCACGGTAACAGTGGCGAATTTTGAATATAATTCCTGATCTATTGCTGCATTTTCAAATATTTCACTAAAAAGATTTGACATTCTATTCTTCCCAATTCTCAAGCTCTGTCCTAAGGACATCCAGAAGCTCTGCCTCCGGTATCTTCTTTATAATCTCGCCGTGTTTTATAAGAAGTCCCACTCCGTCACCGCCGGCTATTCCTATATCTGCTTCCTTTGCCTCGCCGGGGCCGTTTACCACACAGCCCATAACAGCGACTTTGATGTTAAGAGCCTTATTCTTCGTCACTTCACGAACCATATCCTCGACTTTTTCCGCAAGGCCTATAAGGTCAATCTTGGTCCGTCCGCAGGTCGGGCAGCTCACCACTTCCACGCCGCCGGTTCTAAGCCCCAGGCACTTGAGTATCTCTTTCGCTGACCTTACATCAAGTACGGGATCTCCGGTAAGCGAAACACGGATGGTGTCTCCTATGCCCTCGTTTAGTATTATGCCCAAGCCTACCGAACTCTTAATATTGCCCCTCATAACGGTTCCTGCCTCCGTAATGCCTACATGAAGGGGATAAACAGTTTTTCCTGCTATGAGCTTGTGCGCCTTTACGCACATCCTGACATCAGAGGACTTTATGCTTATTACAATATTGTCATATTCTGCATCTTCAATCATATGCACTTTATCCAGTGCGCTTTCAACTATACCTTCTGCAGTAACGCCGTGGTATTTATCCACCAGCTCGGTTTCAAGGGAGCCTGAGTTTACTCCCACACGGATAGGGATGTTTCTTTCCTTTGCGGCCTTAACTACCTCTCTTAGTTTTTCCTGTCCGCCGATATTGCCGGGATTGATCCTTATCTTGTCAGCGCCGTTTTCTATGGCAGCCAGCGCCATGAGATAATTAAAATGTATATCAGCCACCAAAGGGATATGAATCTGTTTCTTTATCTCCGGGATAGCCTTTGCGGCATCCATGTCAGGCACGGTACAGCGGATGATCTCGCAGCCCTCAGCTTCCAGGGCAAGTATCTGCTCAACAGTCTTCTTCGCATCCTGTGTCGGAGTATTGGTCATCGACTGTATCAGAATGGGATTTCCCCCGCCAATTACCCTGTCACCTATTTGTATTACTTTTGTTTCATCCCTGTACATTTTCATTCCTCCTGCCGCTTTTAGCCGCATCGTATAGCAAAAAAACTTTTCGCGCCGTTCCCGCCCAACATATTGTTACCGGCTGCAGCGCTATGTATAAATATACCACCCGCAAAGGGTTACATAAAGTATCCAAAATGACAAAAAAAGAGACAGAAAATTCTCTCAGATTTTACTTGACAATAATTTTCCGAAATTCCGGAACCCTCATCTTCGCTGCAAGCTTATCTTTTCAGTATACAGTTCATTCCAGTCATAACTTATTATGAATTCATGTTTGCCTGTTACATCCGAAACAACATTCTTTATGAGCAGCGTCACAAGTACAATAAATGACGCCGCAAAAATATGAAATTCCAATAATTCTGCCGAATAAAATGACTCAAAGAGTCCGTAGATATTTCCTGCAGCTTTGATACATTCGTAAACAGTAACACCGCCTGCCTTTAGGCCTGCAGCCGTCATATCAGCTATGCTCCCCCATATAAGCACATTCGACAAAAGACTTGCCATAGCTGTTATAAGGCTTGCAATATTTCTCTTTTCCTGAAGCCTTTTCAGGTTGTCCGCTAACTCGCTGGCATTTGAAAAACGTTCATCCACCGAATCGGCAGTACACTTCCTTATAAGAGTGAATGTTTCCCTGCCGGCGGCTGCCGCGCATGCATTAAGGCATTTTTCCTTTCCGTTCCTTATTGGATCCATCCCCGTAAGCATATATGCATAAAGCATTCCTAAGGCATACACGTCAGCTTCTCGCCCTATGCTTCTGCAAGCAAACTGCTCCGGCGCAGCATACCCAGGCGTTCCGGACATCATTTCAGCATCAGTGCTCCCGTATCCGAAAAGCGCCGTTCCCATATCGACAAGGCGTATACAGCCGTCTTTTGTCACAATGAAATTGTCCGGTTTTATATCCCTGTAAATAATCGGCGGACAGCTTTCATGCAGATAAGCTATCAGCTCCGTAACCTCCATCATAAGCCGCAGGGCATCACCACCCTTTAAAGGAAACCGGGCTTTCAAAAATTCACTCAGTGTGTCACCTTCAACATACTCCATAATCTCTGCAGTGTAATCAATGCCTTCCGTTATATCCACAAGGTAAGGAAGACGCCTGTCTGACAAGGATGCGAGCCTTGCCGCCTCTTCCCGAAGTGCCCGCCGTTCCCTGCAGTCTTTATCACCAAATGCAAATTTCACCGCATTGAACTGATGCAGTTTTTCATCCTCTGCAAGGTAAACGACACCCTCGCCACCCTCTGCAATTTTCCTTATTATCCTGAATTTTCCTATATAGGCAGTTTTATCCATACGGTATATTCTCCCAATTTTTACTTTAAAACCTTATATAAACAGCCGACATGTTGTCGCTTTCGCCTGAGTCCTTCAAAAGCTTTCCTATAGTCTTTAATCTGCGCTCCGCACTCTTTGCACTGGACCGCATGATGAAGATGAGCGACAATTTCTATGCTGAAGCCATGTTCTATCAGTTAGGAGCTGCTATCGGGCAGCGTCCTGCTAAGGCAAAAGATGCAGCGGGGGTTATCAAACAGCTGATT
>JAGBLN010000013.1 GCA_017635395.1 Lachnospiraceae bacterium | reverse complement strand
TTTGTTTATAAACATATTTTGGATTTTGTTCAATATGAAACATATTATTTTCTATTTCTATATTTTTAATATTTTCTAATTTTCCTAAGTCAAGTTTCCCTTCATTATCAGTTTCCATCAAAATTGGTTTAATTATTCCTTGATATTTATGATATAAATGTACATTTACTTCATGGTTCTTTTTTGGTTCACCATTTTTACCTAATAAATGGATAATATAATTCCCATTTTCATTTTGTTTCATTAACTATCATATTCATATCTTCTATTAAAATTATAAGATTTATTAAATTTTAATTTTTCTGTCTCATCATTTGTTTTATGCCTAATTTCAGCTGATAATTCAAAATTAATAGATTTTAATTTTGGAGGAACTTGAAAATCAAAAGAATATTCTTTATTATAACTTAGTTTAATATTGTCAATTACACGTACAGAAGGTATTTCTTGATTATTTTCTGTTTTAATAGTATTTATTGTTAATTTAACATTATTAAGTTCTTCTAAAGGGCAAAGTTCATCACATACAAACAAATAAGGTGTAACCAAAATTTTTGTTAAATTCCCAAAAAGAAAAGATTCTTTATTTACTATAAATAACCCTTCAAATACATATTCTTCATTAGGAATAATTATATATTTTTCTAAACAACAAAAATCGTTATGCTTTAAAATAAAAGTACTTCCATTAACAGAATATGGAATTAAAATTGCACCAGTCTCTAAAATAGATGGATACCATTCATTATTAACCCATATTCCAGTTTGTTCTCTTTTGCATATTTTGTTTTCTTCATCCAATATATATAAAACTACCCCATTAATTGTATTTTTATTAATACATCTCAAATGACCTTTTTGGATAATAGCTCTTGATACATTTCCATTACCTATAAATTCTATTACATATAGGCCACGTTTTTTTGGTAATTTTGAAATAATTATTTTTTTTTCAGTTAATAATTGGGGTTTATCATTATAGGAATAAATATCTAAATATGTTGGAACAATACCTTCTAATGAAGTAAGTTCATCAAATTCTATTTTATTTGTATAATAATAATTTTCAGTATTGATTTCATAAATATTTACATATAAAGTTTTTATATTTTTTAATTCTAAATTTAAGATAACATCTTCATTTATATTAAATGATTTTTTATTATATTCACATATTATCAATTTTGTTTCTTTCATTAAATCATTTATTTCATATGTTTCTAACATTTTATTTTTAGTATATTCATCATTACCTAAATAGAATTGCATTTTAGCATAGAAATCTTTAATTTATTTTACCTCAAAATATTTGCTAAATTCTTCAAATGCTATTTTTTCTCTAAGATAAAAATGCTTCAAATATTTTCTAATTATATTTTCTTCCTTATATTTATCAGTTCGGAGATAATCCAAAAAGTTTTCTTCTTCTTCTTCATTTTTATTAATTTTTTCTTTTATATCATCAGATAAATTATATATGGAACGAGAAGCCAAAGGGTATTTGATATATTCGATAAATAAATCTTTATCATAAATATTTAAATCAGAATTTAATTCAAATAAAGATAGTAAAACACTATTTGTTATTTTATCGTAATAGTAATCCTTTAACATTTGTTGAATTGATTTTAATTTTTGTATATTTTCCTTTTTATCTTCATAATTATCAAATGATATTTCTCTTGAGATTAGTTCTAAAATTAGTTTATCAAAATTAAATACATCCTTATATTCTAATAAGATTTTTATTTGTTCATTTAAAAATATATTTAAATAAGGATAAATAAAATCTGTTAAGTCTTGTTTTAATTTTTCATATTTTGAAACTTCATTAACTACTTGCTTAAAAACATTTTTAAAATGATCTATTTTAGAATAGCTTATAGATTTAATTACTGAAACAGCAATATTTTCATAATCTTTATTGTATACTAATATCTTAACTAATGTTTTTATAGGTATCTTATTAAAATCAAAAAATAAATCACATTTATTCTTTTTAAATATATTTTTATATTCATTGTCGTTTGGGTCAATTTTGTCCGTATAGATATCTTCAATAAATTTATTAGTTTTGATATAATCAGAGAGGTTTAATGAAGAAGGATACTTTTCTGACTCTTCGTCATCATCTATTTTTTTTTCTTCAGATTTTAAAGTATATTTATATGGCTTATTATAGGTTTTTGCATTTCCTAAAGAAAATAATTCTTTAATATCCTCAATAATTATTTCATTTTTTTCAAATGACTTTTCCAGTTTTTTAAATATATTTAGAGCTTTGAGTCTATAAGATTGAGAATTATCTATTCTTTGAAGAAAGTCATTAATATCTTTTTGTAATTCTTTTGTTAAATCTTCTTTTAAAAGTCTACGAATTAATAGAAAATAATCTTTTTCTATACTGGAAGAAACTAAGGAATTTAATGATTCTTCTTTTCCGGTGATTAAATAATCTTCGTATTCCTTTGCATAGATCTGCTTTGTCATTTTATATATATAAAAATAAAAAGAAAAATGATTAATTATTTAATCTTATTTAGTAATTAAAACTATATAAATATCATTGGATATATTTTTGTTAAACGTAAAATTAATAAATATATTTAATTATATTATTTATATTTAAAAAAAAATTAGATATACTGCGGAACCGGAAAAGGAAGAAATAAAAAGACAGCAGAGAAAAATGCGGCAAAAGCAGCTGTCGGGAGTTTGAGATGTATTTAAAAAGTATTGAAATCCATGGATTCAAATCTTTCGCAAATAAGATCCGCTTTGAATTTCATGAGGGAATAACAGGAATAGTGGGACCTAACGGTTCCGGTAAGTCAAACGTGGCAGATGCAGTCAGGTGGGTTCTGGGTGAGCAGCGCATTAAGCAGCTCAGGGGCTCATCCATGCAGGATGTCATCTTTTCAGGTACGGAAATGCGCAAGCCCATGGGTTTTGCTTATGTTGCCATTACCCTGGACAATTCTGACCATTCGCTGGCTGTTGATTATGAGGAAGTGACAGTTGCCAGAAAGCTCTACCGTTCCGGTGAGAGTGAGTATCTTCTTAACGGAAATACATGCAGGCTGAAAGATATAAATGAGCTCTTTTACGATACAGGTATAGGCAAGGAAGGCTATTCTATCATTGGACAGGGTCAGATCGACCGTATTCTTTCAGGAAAGCCTGAAGAGCGCAGGGAGCTTTTTGACGAGGCTGCCGGTATCGTTAAATACAAGAGGCGCAAAGAAACAGCAGTAAAGAAACTTGAGAATGAGAAGAATAATCTTACGCGTGTAAATGATATCCTTTCCGAGCTGGAAAGGACAGTAGGCCCTCTTGAGAAGCAGGCTGAGAAGGCTAAGGATTATCTTAAGAAAAAGGAAGACCTGAAAAGGCTGGATGTAAATTTCTTCCTTTTAGAGACAGAAAGAAAAAAAGGCATTCAGGAGGAAACCGAAAAGAAGCTTGATATCGCATCAAACGACCTGGCTGAACAGGAAGAAAAATTTGCAGGTATAAAGGTTGAATATGATGAGATAGCTGCCAGTATCGAAGCTCTGGACAAAGAGATAGAAGAGACCAGGAATACCATATCAAATACAGGCGCTACACGTACCAGACTTGAGGGCGAGATTAGAGTCTTCGAGGAGCAGATAAACTCTGCCCAGGGCAATATAGAACACTTTACATCAAGAATAGAGACACTTGCAAAAAGCATAGCTGAGAAGGAAGAAGAAAAGGCTGGCATTGACAAGAGCAAGTCCGGAGTGGACGAAGAACTCCGCGGCATACAGGAAAAGAAGGATGAGGAAAAGGCTAAGCTTGACAAGATCCAGGCTGTCATTGAGGAAATCAATAACAGTATAGAAAATGACAAGACCGGCATAATAAACCTTCTGAACAAAAGAGCTGATATCCGTTCTTCAAAAGAGCGTTATGATACCATGCTGGAAAACACAAAGCTGCGCAGGGCGGAGCTTAATTCCAGGTTCCTTCAGGCTAAATCCAACGAGGAAGAACAGAAGAGCATCATTGAGGAACTGCAGCAGGAATTCGACAAGATAAATAAAGAGCTGGAAGACCTCAATTATGACCAGAAGAAGAAAGAAGAACGCTTAAATGAGATCCATGATGAGCTGACGGATAAGGACGGTGAGCTTAGGAGGACTCAGGTTAGCTTCCATGAGGATAAGAGTAAGCTGGATGCCATCTCAAATCTTACGGAACGCTATGAAGGATATGGCGGTGCCGTCAAGCTTATAATGGAAAAGAAGAGCGAAGAGTCCGGCATAGTTGGTGTAGTTGCTGATATCATAAAGACTGAGAAACAGTACGAAACTGCCATAGAGATAGCTTTGGGCGGAAACATCCAGAATGTGGTTACAGAGGATGAAGAAACTGCCAAGAGAATGATAAATCACTTGAAACAGGTAAAGGGCGGCCGTGTCACTTTCCTGCCTCTTACATCTCTTACCAGGCCTCAGGAATTCAAGCAGCCGGAGTCGCTTTCCGAAGTAGGCGGTATAGGTCTGGCTGATTCAATAGTAACTACCAAGGATGAGTACCGCAATGTTGCAAAGAGCATGCTGGGCAGGATCCTTGTAGTGGATACAATGGACCATGCATTAAAGATTGCAGCCAAGTATGATTACGGCATCAGGATGGTCACACTTGAGGGTGAGCTTTTAGTTCCGGGCGGTGCAATTAGCGGCGGACGTTTTAAAAACAATTCCAATCTCCTGGGAAGACGTCGTGAGATGGAAGAGCTGGATAAGCGGGTAAAAGATGCACTTAAAAAGATTGATGCCCTTATGTCTGATATAGAGAAGACAAAGCAGGAAAGAAATAAACTGCGTCTGGAACTTGAGGAAGTCAAGTCCAAGATACAGGGACAGTATATAAAGCTTAATACTGCAAACTTAAATCTCCAGAAAGCACAGGAGAAGATCGATGAGACTGCCAAGGGCGTAGGCGATCTTAATAATGAGCAGGCAGAGATTGAAAAGCAGGTAGTTGATATAAAGCAGAATCAGGAAGATCTTGATAAAGAGCTTAAGTCATCTGCTGTAGAAGAATCTGAAATAAATGCCCGTATGGAAAAGGCTCAGGAGCAGTTGGAAGGCTTGCGTGACGAGGAGCTTGAGCAGTCCCAGAAAGTGACAGAGCAGGAAGTCCTTCTGGAAAAAGTTCTGCAGAAACAGGAGTTTGAGCAGAGCAATGTTTCGAGAATAGCTTCCGAACTGGAGAACCTCATCCGTGAAAAAGAAGAGGCGGCTGCCACTGTGGAAGATGCAAAGCAGACCATAGAGGACAGAAAGACCAATATTGAAAAAGTAAAAGCAACCATAGAAGCTTCCTTTAGCGCTGAGAATGATTCTCATAAGCTTCTTGATGAAAAGATAGCGAAGAAGGAAGAACTCAGTGCAAAGAACAAGAGTTTCTTTGACCAGCGTGAGGCTAAGGGTAAGGTTATAATAGACCTTACGAACGAAAAGAACAGGTTAAGTGACCAGAAACAGAGAATTGAAGAAGAACTGGTGGGGCTTGCCGGTTACATGTGGTCAGAGTATGAGCTTACTATGAGCGATGCGGAAGAACTAAAGGATCCTGAACTTACAGACCTGCAGGAGATCCGCAAGGATAAAGATGCACTTAAGGATGCCATAAAGAAGCTGGGTGATGTAAACGTAAATGCCATTGAGGATTACAAGACTCAGATGGAGCGTTACACATTCTTAAAGAACCAGCATGATGACCTGATCAAGGCAGCAGAGGAGCTGCAGGGCATCATAACGGAACTGGATGTTGCAATGCGTGACCAGTTCACACAGAAATTTGAAGAGATCGGCAAGGCATTTGACAAGGTGTTCAAGGAACTCTTCGGCGGCGGTACAGGTACACTTCAGCTTGTAGAGGATGAGGACATCCTGGAAGCAGGTATCCGCATAAATGCTCAGCCGCCCGGAAAGAAGCTCCAGAATATGATGCAGCTCTCCGGTGGTGAGAAGGCATTGGCCGCTATTGCACTTTTATTTGCAATACAGAATCTCAAGCCTTCACCATTCTGTCTGCTGGACGAGATAGAGGCAGCGCTTGATGAGTCAAATGTAGGAAGATATGCAAGTTATCTGCATAAGCTTACAAAGCATACACAGTTCATAGTTGTTACCCACAGAAGGGGTACCATGGAGCAGGCTGACAGACTTTACGGTATTACCATGCAGGAAAAGGGTATTTCCACCCTTGTATCGGTGAACCTGATAGATGACCAGCTGGATGATTAGGAACAGTGACCGAGGAAACAGTTTATGCTGTGGTTTAAGAAGAAAGAGAAAGTAAATAAAGAGGCCGAAGCACCTGTTGAAGCTGTAGCGGAGACAGAGAGCCTGAATGTGGATGGGAGTGAAGTTTCATCCGATGCTGCAGCGACACCGGCTGTGGAAGCAGATCCGGACCTGTCTGCCGTACCGGCTTACGATGAGCCGGCTGATAATGCTTCTTCTGTAGAGGATATGCAAAATGATGCGGTTTCCGTGGAGGGAAATCCTGTTCCTCAGGAAGATTATTCAGCTGAAGCAGCGGAGGCTGATGCTGTTGCTGCGGAGGCTGTTACGGAAAAGGCACCGGCTAAAACAGGCTTTTTTGCAAAGCTCAAGCAGGGCCTTAAGAGGACCAGAGATAATTTCGTATACAACCTCGATGTTGTATTCAAGGGCGCAGAGGAAATCGATGATGCCTTTTATGATGACCTTGAGGAAATACTTATCACCGGAGATATAGGTGTACAGACTACGGAAGAAATCCTTGAGCGTCTCAAGGAGAATGTATCTAAAAAGCATATAGTAAGGCCGGATGAGTGCAGGGAGCTTCTTGTGTCAACCATAGAGGAGCTTATGCATGTCGACGAGAATGAGTATGTTTTTGAAAAAGAAACCTCTGTTATTTTTATGATTGGCGTAAACGGTGTCGGAAAGACCACATCCATCGGTAAACTGGCTTCACAGTTTAAGAATGATGGAAAAAGGGTTATAATAGCCGCTGCGGATACTTTCAGGGCGGCAGCAGGTGACCAGCTTAAGGTCTGGGCAGACAGGGCAGGTTGTGAGCTCATTTCCGGCAAGGAAGGCGCAGATCCGTCCAGTGTGCTTTTTGATGCTGTGGCAGCAGCCAGAGCAAGAAGAGCCGACATACTTCTGGTGGATACTGCCGGACGTTTGAATAATAAAAAGAACCTTATGAACGAGCTTTCCAAGATGAATAAGATAATCGACAAGAATTATCCGGAAGCTCACAGGGAAAACTTTATTGTGCTTGATGCTACTACCGGACAGAACGCATTGCAGCAGGCGCTTGCATTTAATGAGGTGTCCGACCTTACGGGCATAATACTCACCAAGATGGACGGAACCGCAAAGGGCGGTATAGCCGTAGCAATACAGTCAAGCCTGCATGTTCCCGTGAAGTATATCGGTGTAGGTGAAAAGATTGAAGACCTGCAGAAATTTGATGAGAAAGCTTATGTGAAAGCGCTTTTTGAAAGAGATAAAGAAGAAACAGCTGAAGCCTGAAAGCGGCGGAAGGAGAAAAGATGTCAGAAGAAATGCTAACGCTTGAAAAATTTGAGGAAGCCTCAGAAATCGTAAAAGAAGTTACATTAGAGACAAAGCTGATCTACAGTGAGTACCTGAGCTCTCTTACAGGAAATAAGGTTTATCTTAAGCCTGAGAATATGCAGTTTACAGGTGCTTATAAGGTAAGGGGTGCATACTACAAATCAAGCACACTTACGGATTCTGAAAAGGCAAAAGGTGTCATAACCGCTTCGGCAGGAAACCATGCACAGGGCGTTGCTTATGCAGCAAAGTGCAAGAATATTAAGGCTACCATCGTAATGCCTACAACTACGCCGCTCATCAAGGTGAACCGTACCAAGAATTTCGGCGCTGACGTAGTCCTTTACGGTGATGTTTATGATGAAGCCTGCGAAAAGGCTTACGAGCTGGCAGAGAAGGAAGGTTATACTTTCATCCATCCTTTTGATGATCTTACTGTTGCAACGGGTCAGGGTACCATAGCAATGGAGATCATAAAAGAACTGCCGCTGGTAGATGTGATACTTGTTCCCATAGGAGGAGGCGGACTTGCCTGCGGTGTTTCCACACTGGCTAAGCTTCTTAAGCCGAATATCAAGGTTATAGGCGTGGAGCCTGCAAATGCAGCCTGCATGAAGGCTTCCTTAGCTGAAGGACATGTGGTTACACTGAACAGTGTCGATACAATTGCTGACGGAACAGCTGTTAAGACTCCGGGTTCAAAGATATTCCCTTATATACAGCAGAATCTTGATGACATAATCACAGTTGAGGATGAGGATCTTATAGTTTCCTTCCTGGATATGGTGGAAAACCACAAGATGGTTGTTGAGAATTCAGGCCTCCTTACCGTAGCTGCATTAAAGCAGCTTAATGTAGCGGGCAAGAAGATCGTATCCATACTTTCCGGCGGTAATATGGACGTTATAACAATGTCTTCTGTGGTTCAGCAGGGACTTATCTTCAGGAACAGGATATTTACCGTTTCAGTACTTCTTCCGGATAAGCCGGGCGAACTCCAGAGGGTAGCCGGCGTTATTGCGGATGAAAACGGAAATGTAATCAAGCTGGAGCACAACCAGTTTGTTACCACCAACAGAAAGTCTGCAGTTGAGCTCCGCATAACTATTGAGGCCTTCGGTACTGAGCATAAGGCACAGATTCTTTCAATGCTTGAAAAGAACGGCTACCGTCCAAAGGTTACAAGGACGCTTATCTGATACTTGTCAATTTTACACTTATAAGGCTAAAAAAAAGAGTCGCTTTGTGAATATTTGATATTTACAGCGGCTCTTTTTAGGTATATTCTACACACATCGTGTTTTTTGGTCTAGTGATCAATCAAATTAATGCCGCACAAAAGCGGCGGGGAGGAATTTATGAAAAAGAAGCTTATAGGTCTTATGCTTGCTGTTACAACAGCAGTTTCCATGACAGCATGTACAGGCGGTACAGATACCCCTGCTACCGGTGAGGAAAACGGAACAGAGGAAAATGCAGGATCATCCGAGGCAGCATCTGATGTTAAGATCGGTGTAATCCTTGTTGGTGACGAGAACGAAGGTTATTCTTATGCTCACATTGACGGCGTAAGAAAGGCTGCAGCAGCAGTAGGAATTCCTGAAGAGAACATTATCTGGAAGTATTCAGTGCCTGAGGATGAGAGCTGCCATGATGCTGCCATCGACCTCGTTGACCAGGGCTGCAAAGCTGTATTCTCAAACAGCTATGGACACCAGTCCTTTATGCAACAGGCAGCTTCAGAGGAGCCTGAGGTTCAATTCGTAGCAATGACAGGTGACACAGCTGCATTAAGCGGCCTTGATAATTTCTCAAATGCATTCACAAATGTTTATGAGGCACGCTATGTTTCAGGTATCGTAGCCGGCATGAAGATAAAGGAGCTTGTTGAGGGCGATGCACTTTCTGCTGAGAATTTTGATGCTGACGGCAATGTAAAGATGGGTTATGTAGGTGCTTATCCTTACGCTGAGGTTGTTTCCGGTTACACAGCATTTTATCTTGGAGCTAAGTCAGTATACAGTGACGTATCAATGGAAGTTATCTATACGAACTCATGGTTTGATATAGCCGCTGAGGGTGAGGCTGCTAACTCACTTATGTCTGACGGATGCGTTATAATCGGACAGCATGCCGATTCTACCGGTGCTCCTTCCACTATTCAGGCAGCACTTGATTCCGGCAAGCAGGTCTATTCCGTTGGTTACAATGTTGATATGCACAGCGTGGCACCTACTGCAGCGCTTACATCAGCAACAAACAACTGGGCTGTATATTACACAGAGGCATTTGAGGATGTTGTAAACGGCAAGGACATACCTACAGACTGGTCACAGGGCTATAGTGAGGGTGCTGTTGCGATCACGGATCTCGGAACATCCTGTGCTGAAGGCACACAGGAAGCTGTAGATGAGGCAATCGCTTCAATAAAGGCAGGCACTCTTCATGTATTCGATACATCAACATTTACAGTAGACGGCAAGGAAGTTACATCAGCGCTTATAGATATGAACGGTGATTTCCAGAATGATGATGAGGAAGCTGTATTTGACGGTTATTTCCATGAGTCTGAGTTCAGGGCTGCACCTTCGTTCTACTTAAGAATAGATGGTATAACAGAACTTACTGCTGAATGATAGATTAAAATGCAAAGGGGTGGGAAAGATTTTCCTGCCCCTTTTTTTGCGCAATTTCAAGATATATCTTAATGACATTGCCACTAAATTATGGTAAATTATACGTGATTGTTCTTAATGGCCCGAAGTACAGGACATAACCGGATGAGCGGACAGATTCTGATGGTTACGGTTACACGTACTGTATGTATTTGGGACCGAATAAATGATCCGGAGGAATATATGGCGGATGCTGCGATAGAATTTAAAAATGTCACCAAGAGGTTTGGCTCCGTGGTTGCCAATGACCATGTGAGTATGACCGTAAATAAAGGTGAGATACTTTCACTCCTTGGTGAAAACGGAAGTGGAAAGACTTCGCTTATGAATATGCTTTCGGGCATCTATTTTCCTGATGAGGGTGAGATATTCATAAACGGTGAGCCTGTCACCATAAGGGACCCGAAGGATGCCTATGCGCTTAAGATAGGTATGGTGCACCAGCATTTTAAGCTGGTAGATGTTTTTACGGCCGCTGAGAACCTGATAGTGGGAATAGATCCCGGCAAAAAGCTGGACAGGAAAGAAATCGCGGGCGAGATAAAGGATATCTGTGACAAGTACGGATTTGTCATAGACACCGGTAAAAAAGTCTATGATATGAGCGTCTCCGAAAAGCAGACACTTGAGATAGTCAAGATGCTTTACAGGGGGGCTGACATACTGATACTTGATGAGCCGACGGCGGTGCTTACTCCCCAGGAAAGCGAGCATCTTTTTTCAGTTATAAAGAACATGAAAAAAGATGGGAAGACTGTGATCATAATCACGCATAAGCTGCATGAGGTTCTTTCTGTCAGTGATCGTGTGGCGATACTCCGCAAGGGAAGGTACATAGAGACGATAAAGACCAGTGAAGCGGATGAAGAGAAGCTTACCGAGCTTATGGTGGGACGCCATGTGGAGCTTAATATAGAAAGACCTGAGGTTGAGAATAAGGAACTCAGGCTGTCTGTGAAGAACTTAAACTGTGTAAACAGTGAAGGCCAGCAGGTATTGTTCGATATCAATTTTGATCTGTACGGTGGTGAGATACTTGGAATAGCCGGCATTTCCGGCAATGGACAGAAAGAACTTCTGGAAGCCATTGTGGGGCTCCAGAAAACCCAGTCCGGGGCTTCCGTGGTCTATTATGATCCTGAATCGGATAAGAAGGATGATGATGGGAAGTCTGCCGGCATGGAAATGATAGGGCTTTCTCCAAGGATGATAAGGGAAAAAGGAATCCATCTTTCGTTTGTGCCGGAGGACCGGCTCGGTATGGGACTGGTGGGCTCAATGGGAATGACAGAGAATATGATGATCAGGGACTATTCCACTGCTTCAAAGTCACTTCTTTTTACGGATAAAAAGAAACCCAGGGAGCTTGCGGAAGAGATAAAGGAATCCCTGTGTGTGGTAACTCCGGATATTTCAACTCCTGTAAGCCGTCTTTCCGGCGGTAATGTTCAGAAAGTTCTGGTAGGCCGGGAAATTGCAGCTGCACCGGCTGTGCTTATGACAGCTTACGCAGTAAGAGGCCTTGATATCAATACTTCTTATACGATCTATGATCTTTTAAATGAGCAGAAGAAAAAAGGCGTGGCTATTATTTATGTGGGCGAGGATCTGGATGTTATACTTGCCTTATGCGACCGTATCCTTGTGCTTTGTGATGGTCATGTTAACGGAATACTTAATGGTGCTGAAGCGAGAAAAGAGGAGGTTGGTCTCCTTATGACTGAGTTAAAAGAGAAACGCAGAGAGGAGATCGCAGAGTAATATGGAAGCGAATCTTAATCATGTACATGATCCCTGGGTACGAATAGCCAAAAGGGATGAACTGTCATTTCTTACCAAACTGGGTATCAGGATAGCTATCCTGGCCGTCGGTGTGATAGTATGTGCCGTGATAATATACATTATCACGGGATTAAATCCCTTTGTAGTATACCTGACGGTAGTAAAAGGTGCATTTGGAACTGTCAGGAGGGTGTGGGCCACAGTGCGAGAGATGATGATGCTTGCCTGTATCGCAATAGGACTTGCACCGGCATTCAAGATGAAATTCTGGAATATTGGCGCAGAAGGGCAGTTGCTTATCGGTGGCATAGTTTCTGCCGGCTGCATGATATATCTTCCGTTTCTGCCGGGACCGGTCCTGCTTTTATTAATGTTCGTACTCAGTGCGGCCGCTGGGGCGCTGTGGGGACTTGTTCCTGCTGTGTTCAAGGCTAAATGGAATACGAATGAAACGCTATTTACGCTTATGATGAACTATATCGCTATCCAGCTTACTGCTTTTTTTGTATCAAAGTGGGAAAATCCCAAGGGTTCAAATACTGTTGGAATAATCAATCCGAATACAAGGGCGGGGTGGTTTCCGGAGATAGCCGGCCAGCAGTTTATGCTGAATGTTATCATCGTGCTGGTACTTGCTCTTCTCATGAATATTTACCTGAAGTATACCAAGCACGGATATGAGATCGCTGTTGTGGGTGAGTCCTGGAATACTGCAAGATACGCAGGGATAAATGTCGGAAAGATACTTGTAAGGACTATGCTGCTTTCCGGCGCTGTATGCGGCATTGCGGGCTTCCTGGCAGTAAGCGGTGCATCACATACCATATCGACGTCCACGGCGGGCGGAAGGGGCTTTACGGCCATAATCGTGGCCTGGCTTGCGAAATTCGATTCCCTGACCATGCTGTTCATCTCGCTGATGTTAGCATTCTTTGACAGCGGTGCTAATGAGATCGCATCAAAGTGCGGACTTAATGACTATGCGTCAGATATGATAATCGGTATTATATTATTCTTCATACTGGCAGGAGATTTCTTTGTAAATTACAGGCTTGTATTCAGAAAGAAGGCATCTTCGGTAATTAAAGACGGAAATTCCGGCGTTTCCGGAAAGGAGGCGGCATGATGCAGAATTTTGTCACTTTGATAAGGGCCGCAGTGTTTTTCGGAACGGTCATAATGTTTGGCTGTGTAGGCGAGACCGTGACGGAGAAAGCAGGCAACTTAAATCTTGGCGTCCCGGGAATAATGTATCTGGGCGGTATAGCATCCCTTTCCAGTGTGTTCATATATGAGGGCAGTACTGATAATCCGAACAAGGTGGTCTGCGTGATACTTGCTCTTGTTTCGGCTTTTGTCGCATCTTCGCTGGGAGGACTCATATATGCTTTTTTAACGATCACACTCAGGGCTAACCAGAATGTGACGGGTCTTACACTTACCATATTCGGTTCAGGCGTTGCAAATTTCTTTGGAGGATCCTTAAATACCCTTGCAGGCCGTTTTGAGCAGATAGCAGTGCCGGTAACATCGGCAGCTTTCAGAACAACGCTTCCTTTCAGCGGCTCGCTGGGAATAGTAGGGGAGCTTTTCTTTTCCTACGGTTTCATGGTTTATCTGGCAATCGTTATTGCGGTACTGACACACTTATTCATGAACCACACAAGGCGTGGGCTGAATCTCCGGACTGTGGGCGAGAATCCCGCTGCAGCCGATGCAGCAGGTATAAATGTAAATCTGAACAAATACCTGGCTATATGCATAGGAGCCGGTATATGCGGTTTTGGCGGTGTGTATTATGTAATGGATTACATTAAGGGAACCTGGGCAAATGACGGATCAATAGAGACTCTTGGCTGGCTTGCGGTTGCGCTGGTTATATTCACCACCTGGAAGAGCAAGCATGCTATCTGGGGGGCATATCTTTTCGGTATACTTTACTGGCTCTATCTTTATATACCGGGGCTTACAAGGAGCTCCCAGGAGATATTCAAGATGCTTCCTTATGTGGTAACGGTGGTTGTGCTTATAGTTACCAGCCTGCGCAACAGCAGGGACAAGCAGCCGCCAGCAGCACTTGGTCTGCCGTACTTCAGGGAAGAGAGATAGAACGCTGTGGGAAGCATAAACGAACACAATTGGAGGTTGATATGAAATTACTGGAGGATCGCATCAGAAAAGACGGTATCGTAAAGGAAGGCAATGTCCTCAAGGTGGATTCATTTTTAAATCACCGTATGGACATAGAGCTTTTTGCAGAGATGGGCAAGGAATTCAAGCGTATTTTTGCTGATAGGCCGATAAATAAGATTCTTACGATAGAGGCATCGGGCATCGGCATAGCAGTTATTGCTGCTCAGTTTTTTGATAATGTACCGGTGGTCTTTGCCAAGAAATCACAGTCGATCAATCTTGATGGCAGTGTATACAGCACAAAGATCCAGTCCTTTACCCATGGCCGTGTATATGATGTCATAGTTTCCAAAAAATATCTTTCACCGGAAGACCATGTGCTGGTCATCGATGATTTCCTTGCAAACGGCTGTGCCATAGAGGGGCTTATAAGCATCATAAAGGAGTCGGGAGCAACACTTGAAGGCGTAGGCATAGCTATAGAGAAAGGCTTCCAGGACGGCGGAAAGAAAATAAGAGAAGCCGGCATAAACCTGCATTCCCTCGCCATCGTGGATTTCATGGATGCCGCTACCGGCAGGATCGTATTCAGGGAGCAGTGAGCAATGCCGTCAGTAAAAAGTGAGTTAAGTGTTATTACAAAGGCAAAGGAGCTGTGCAGCTATATACTGACGGTAACGGATAAGTCGCCGAAACGCTTTAGGTTTACACTGACCGGCAGGCTGCAGAACGGTGCGCTGAATATACTGGAATATATCTACCGGGCCAATGAAGTGCTTGTGGAAAAAGGAAATGCGCAGGCTATGAGGGAAAGGGCTGATTATCAGAAGAAAGCGCTTTCGGAGTGCCGGCTGCTATCATATCTCTCGCAGCTTGCCATGGAGCAGAAGTGCATACTTCCGGGGCAGTATGAGCAGATAAGCCGTAAGATATATGATGTGCGGAATCTGCTGGGGGCATGGGAAAAGAGCGACCGGAAAAGATTCGGAGACGGTATGTAAATATGCTATAATCATATTCTTAAGGGACAGGGTTGAAAAGTGGTCGGCTTGGACTCCGTGGGGTGGCTGCGCTCGCCCTATGCCAACAATACTAACAAAGCGGGGCTCGTCAATAACGGCGGCAATGTGAACAACAACAATGTGAACAACGAAAATGCCGCACGGCCCGCATCGCCTTACAGCCCGTAGCGCACCGAAAGGTCGGTGTGCCTGTGCAGTATCATCTGCTTGCGTAAGGCAAAGGAATCCTGTTCCTTTTCATTCCGTAAGGAATGGAAGAACACTTGCTGCCGGAGAATGGGACGCATATGCCGGACGGGATCATTATCCGGAACCGGTGATAAGCTTTCCTGACTTATGGTGCACTGACTGCACCCCGGCAGCTTTTTATATTGCACGGGCTGCGTAAAGCCCCTGTTATGTGCAGCAGGATATGTTTTATTATGGGAGAAGAGTACGAAAATATCTATAAATTTGAAAATCTTTACCGATCCTACCGTATGGCGGCGCGGGGGAAGCATGGCAAGGCAGATGTCATAGCTTTCGAAACTGATGCGTCAGGTGAGCTTTGGCGGCTGCATGATGAGCTTGAAGCGCGTACTTACCGCGTATCCGGCTACAACCGGTTCATGATACACGATCCGAAGACAAGGGAAATACAGGCACTGTCTTTTAAGGATCGTGTAGTACAGCACAGTTTGTGTGATAATGCCCTTAGGGACTATTTTGAACGGCGGCTCATTTATGACTGCGCCGCCTGCCGTCTGAGGAAAGGCACACATTTTGCGATGCGGCGGTTAAGCGGTTTCTTAAGGGATTTCTACAGGGAATACGGTACGGAGGGATATTTCTTAAAATGTGATGTGCGGAAGTTCTTTGATAATATTGACCACGATATATTGAAAAAAATGTTAAGAAAGTATCCTGATGCCGAGGTGAAGGCTCTGCTCTATGATATCATTGACAGTTACCATGCAGATACGGGAAAAGGTCTGCCTATGGGGAATCAGACAAGCCAGTGGTTTGCGCTGTATTATCTCGACCGGATAGACAGACTGATAAAAGAGAAAATGCATATCCGCTTCTATACACGTTATATGGACGATATGGTGCTGATCCATCATGACAGGGAATACCTTAAAGCGTGTCTTGCGGACATACGGCAGGCGGCCTGGGAAGAACGTGGGCTTGAGCTTAATGAAAAGACACAGATATTCCCCATATCGCAGGGGGTGGATTATCTCGGCTGGCATTTTTATTTAAGTGACAGCGGAAAAGTGATACGCAGACTGCGCACGTCAAACAAGCGCAGGCTTAAGAGGAGGCTGAACTCATACCGGAGGAAGTATGCCGCCGGTGAGAAAAGCTATGAAGAGATAAAGATGAGCATAAGGAGCTATAACGCGCACCTGAAGCACGGTCATGCATGGCGGTTTAAAAAGCGGCTGTTAAGCCGCCTCGTTCTGACCAGGGGCAGGGGGTAGAAGGTCTTATGGCGGTGCTGGCTTTTGCGGCAGCCTGCACGGCACTTGCTTTTTCAGGCAAAATGTGTTATAGTCTTAACGGTGCTACCATACACGGTAGGCGGTTAGCCCTTCATTCCGGAGGGCTGTGACTCTCCAAATTCTTTTCCGGAGTTTCCCCGGACAGATCACCCAGAGTTAAGGCATGCGTTTTTGTTTTGCTTTTTGGGAGAAAGGAGGGCGTATGGAATGCTGACGATGGAAGGTCTTATAGCGGTGCTGGCTTTTGCGGCAGCCTGCTTTAGTATCGGATATGTGATTGGTTTTCATCACGGTAAGACACAAAAATAACCGCCCCACGCCAAAGGATTGCGGTTACTTTTGTAACTAAACTCTGGGCTGACCGTCTATCGGTAGCACTTTTTTATGCCTAAATTCTAACACTCATTTCAAATTTTGTCAAATAGCCCCCGCCACGGAAAAGCTGGAAAAATCCGGCAAAATAGTGTACAATAAATCCGCAGGATTTTAATCTATCACAAAGAAGGAGAAAAATTAATGAAGAGAAAACAATTAAGAATGAAGGGGAAGCGGGCGCTGTCTGTGCTTACAGCATCGGTGCTGATAGCATCAGAGCTTGCGGTCATCGCAGGTGCGGCGTTCGTTACGAAGCCCATGACTGCGCAGGCGGAAAATGACGGCAAAGTGCTGGTGCTCGGCACGGGCAGTATTGCTGCCGGTGACAGGATCGTGTATGGCAAGAAGGCAGCTGAGCTTGCAGGCTATGAAAGCGGTAACGGTATGTACAGGGTGCTTGATGCATCTAAAGATAATGCAGGTGGTGATAATGCCATGTTCGTGCTCTCCGATAACCTGTGGGGCAATGGCGGTGCACGCGGTAACGTATATTTCGATAATGAACCCCCTTATTCAAATGTATATCAGGGCAGTGATGCACAGGCCTGGTGTGTCGCTTTTGCTGATGCTGGATTTGGAACCGATACGCCGGAGAGGAAGGCAATCAGACAAATAAACAAGGATGATGGAGCTTATACCCAGTCGGATTATCATACCGATTTTGCTACCAGTAAGCTTGATAAGGATGAAGTATTTTTCTTATCAGCGGAAGAAGCTGATTACTATATTACCGGAACAAAAGCAGCTGTGTACAACGGGGGTAACGGCTATTGGTGGCTGCGCTCGCCCTATGCCCTCAGTACTCACGAAGCGGGGCTCGTCAGGTACGGCGGCCGTGTGGACTACTACAATGTGCTCCTCGACTATGCCGCACGGCCCGCTTTTAATATCAATCTGCAATCTGTAATCTTCTCATCTGCCAGCGAAGCTGGCAAATCTGAATCAGTAACGCCTGAAACAATTGAAAACGGAACGAATATCGGTTCGGACACGAACCCCTGGAAGCTTACGCTTTTGACAGGGAATATGGGAGTGCGCCCCGGTACTGCCATGATTGATGAAAATGATGACAGGAAGATACTGCTTTCCGAATATACGGCATCGGGTGATTATGACCGTATTTCCGTAATGATAACTGATAAGGAGTGGGCACAGGGCAATACTAACGACGCTGTGATAGAGCGTTACGGTAAATTCGATACAGCCGGAAAGTATTTCAATCTCCCGGAGGATTATGACATTGATAAGTGGGGCGAGGATTATTTCGTATATCTCATAGCAGAGAATACGCATACAGGTTATGCATCGGATTACGCCGGCATGCCCACTGAAGTAACTGCGCCCGGTGAAGCTCCTGTAGAACCGGCAAAGCCTAAGGATAATAGTTCCGGCAATTCATCCGACAAGTCATCCAGCAGTTCACACCGCCATGTGCATGATTATGAGTGGGTGTTGAAGCAGGAGGCTACCGTCTATGAAAACGGTGTCTATGTATACCGCTGCAAGGGCTGCGGCCATGAGGCGGACAGCTCGGAGAAGGACTGCACTGCAGCGCTCATGAACGCAATGAAGAAGGCGATAGAGACAGCGCCTGAGAACGGCACGGTGCGCCTTGACTGCGGCTATTATATGTCGCTCAACAGGGCAGTAGCGGAGGCTCACGATTTAAGATCTGACGTGACGGTGGTATTTACCTTCCTTGATGGTGGAGTCCGCAAGGAACTCACCATACCTGCAGGCGCAGCGCTCGTACCGATGCTTAACGACTACGGCTGGGCAGGCTTTAGATGCATCGCCGCTCACATTGAAGCAGGCGTGACGCTTGAGGAAGTTAAGTGATAAGAAGACTTATCATCGAAAATAATCTGATTCCCGGAACTGCTTATGTGTGATATAATCCATGCATAAGCAGTTTTTCTATTTATGAAAATCTTAAGAGCGTCGGCTCAATCTTGTAATTCTGAAATTCCTGCTTATGATTCCAGGAAAACCGGCAGGGATCGAAGAAGATATGTTTGCTCATTGATCCCTGTCAGCAATTGAAATGAAGGGAGAAAGATATGAGTAAACTGAAGACGATGAAGAGTTATGACGAACTGGTGTTTATCATGCAAGTGATGAACTGACGGAAAGGCTGGATACCGCCGTAGCGAAGGCCCGCAGGAATGAAGTCTGGAGGACGCAATATATGAAAGAATGGGTTGTGATACAGGACGCGAGGGATGAAGGATATGAGGACGGTCTTGAGACTGGCCGCAAGGAAGGCGAAGCTGAACGAAATTACGCTGTTGTCGAAAACATGCTCAAGGACAATATGTCCATAGAACAGATCATGAAATATACCGGACTTAACGAAGCTTCTATAGACGAAATACGAAAATCTATATTTGCAGATGCATAATGAATAATCCTGGGCTAAGAATCTCGAATTATCACCGGAAGAAGCCGGAAAAATGGCAGGGGCAATACGGAGATAGAATCGAGTAGAGCAATGAAATTGCCAGTGCGATAATAAAAAAAGCTGCGGTCATCGCTGACCGCAGCTTTTAAAGTGTGTATTTATCAGCCCATAACGACTTCTACGCTGTGTGTCTTTCCGTCGCTGAATGCAGGGATAAGGTTGCCCTCGATGGCATTGCCGTCAACGGTAACGCTCTTAACGCCCTTGCATATATGTGAAGGATTGGAAACCTTTATCTCATAGGTAGCATTTCTGAACTGCCTTGTAGCCTTGAGACCGTCCCAAGCGGAAGGAATGGAAGGATCGATACGCAGTCCGTCGAAATCAGCCTGAATACCCAGGATGTACTGGGAGATGGCTACCATGTTCCATGCAGCTGTACCGGTGAGCCAGGAGTTCTTTCCCTGACCGAAGTTCTTGCCGGTCTGTCCGATATCGGAACCTGCATCCTTACCGCCGATCATCTGACCGTATACATAGGGCTCTGTCTTGTGGATGTCGGAGGTATCTTCAGTGAAAGCAGGAGCAATCTCTGAATAATACTTGAATGCCTGGTCGCCCTGGCCGGCATAAGCTGCAGCACAGATTATCCATGCATTGTTATGTGTGAAGATACCTGCGTTTTCCTTATATCCGCCGGGATAGGTGGAAATCTCACCGTACTGTATGTAGTACTTGGTGAATGCAGGATTGTTCAGTACGAGACCGAACTTGGTATTGAGTCTCTCATCAATAGCAGCAAGAGTCTTAAGGTCTGTGCCCTGATCCTTGCCTACATCAGACATGATAGCGAAGCCCTGGGGCTCGATAAAGATCTGGCCTTCCTCACATTCCTTGGAACCCATCTTCTTGCCTTCGGCATCATATGCACGCAGGAACCAGTCACCGTCCCATGCGGACTCCATCATGTTCTTCTTCATCTTGTCGATCTCAGCCTGAGCCTTGGCAGCTTCGTCATCCTTGCCAAGATGCTTAAGGATAGCAACATAGTTAGGACCGGTGTAGGTGAAGAGTGCTGCAACCATTACAGACTCTGCAACCTTTGAATATCCGCCCTCAGCTGCAAACTTAGGATTGGTGTATGTCTGGAAAGATTCACCCGGTGTATCTGAGTAGCAGGAAAGGTTGATGCAGTCGTTCCAGTCAGCACGCATTGCAAGAGGCAGACCATGAGGTCCTAAGTTGTTTACAATGTGGTAGAAGGATACATCAAGGTGCTTAAGCATTGTCTCAGCCTTTGACATATCGTTATCATAAGGAACCATTTCATCGAGGATAGCCCAGTCGCCTGTTTCCTTGATATATGCGGAAACAGAAAGGATAAGCCACAACGGATCGTCGGAGAAATCACCGCCGATGTCTGCGTTACCCTTCTTGGTAAGGGGCTGGTACTGATGGTAGCATCCGCCATCCGGGAACTGTGTGGAAGCGATATCTATGATACGTTCCTTAGCTCTGTCGGGAATCTGGTGCACGAAACCGAGTACATCCTGGTTGGAATCACGGAATCCCATTCCGCGGCCAATACCTGACTCGAAGTAGGAAGCGGAGCGGGAGAGGTTGAAGGTAACCATGCACTGATACTGATTCCAGATGTTGACCATGCGGTTAACCTTGTCATCAGGAGTATCAACATTGAGGATGCCGAGAAGCTTATCCCAATAGGCCTTGAGCTCAGCCATGCCGGCTGCAAATTTCTCGGGAGTATCGAACTTGGCGATCATCTCTTTAGCCTTAACCTTGTTGATGGTCTTGCCGTCTGCTTCGAACTTCTGGTCAACAGGCATCTCAACATAGCCGAGTATGAATACAAGAGTCTTGGATTCACCGGGCTTAAGTGTGATCTTCTTGAAATGAGAAGCGATAGGAGCCCAGCCATCTGCAAAGGAATCGGTAGCTTTGTCAGCCAGTACAGCTTCAGGATTGTTGAAGCCGTTGTAGAGGCCTATGAAGGAATCCCTGTCAGTATCGTAGCCATCAATGCTGTCGTTTACGGAGTAGAATGCGTAGTGGTCGCGGCGGTCTCTGTACTCTGTCTTATGATAGATAACAGAACCGTCTACTTCTACACGGCCGGTAGAGAAGTTACGCTGGAAATTGTTGGAGTCATCCTGAGCATCCCAAAGACACCACTCGGCAAAGGAGAAGAGTGAGAATGACTTTTCGGATGAGCCTTCGTTGGTAAGGACAACCTGCTGAACTTCTCCGGAGAAATCCTGGGGAACGAAGAAAGTAACCTGTGCCTTGAGGTCAGCCTTCTTACCTGTAATGATGGTATATCCCATACCGTGGCGGCACTCATACTCGTCAAGCTCCGTCTTAACGGGTGACCAGCCGGGATTCCATATAGTGCCGTTGTCATTAATATAGAAATAACGGCCGCCCATATCTATGGGTACATTGTTGTAACGGTAACGCGTGATCCTGCGGAGACGGGCATCTTTATAGAAAGAATAACCTCCTGCAGTGTTTGAAATCAGTGAAAAGAACCCCTGAGTTCCCAGATAGTTGATCCACGGATATGGAGTCCTGGGGGTTGTGATGACATATTCCCTGTTGGCGTCATCAAAATGTCCGAATTTCATACCTTTCTCTCCTTTTATATTTAGTTTTTGGGAAAGCACCCAATTAGTAAAATTATACAAAAATAAGAATACCCTTGCAAGGAAAACGAAATGAAATCACAATTATTTTTGACCGTTCCGGTCTGAAGACTGTAATAGACAGACTGTAAAGAAAAAATACTTGACAGACAGCTTTTTTTCAGTATAATTGAGTCTGTTATGGAAAAAATAGTTGAGCGCGGTCTGCTTTATGATTTTTACGGACCTCTTCTGACGGAGCATCAGCAGGCCATATATGAAGCGAATGCATATGACAATCTGTCCCTTTCGGAGATAGCGGAACAGGAGAATGTTTCGAGACAGGCAGTCCACGATATCATTAAGCGCTGTGATAAGACTCTTATGGAGTATGAAGAAAAGCTTCAGCTCATAGCCAGGTTTAACAGAAACAGGGGGAGACTTAAGCAACTTAAAGAAAAGCTTTCATCTGAGGACGACAGGAAACTTGTGGATGAGATAATAGACGAGCTGTAGAGGGATCAGATGCAGCATGCATGACAGACAATGATACCCGAAATAAGATATTCGGTATAATAGATTTCGAAACAATATATTTGAAATACGAAATGAGATATTAGAAATTCGGAAATTCAGAAATTTAGAAATAAGGATGCACTCAGGGTGAGTATATGGCATTTGAAAGCCTTAGCGAAAAATTACAGAATATATTCAAGAACCTCCGTGGCAAAGGTACGCTTACCGAAGCTGATGTAAAGGCTTCAATGAAGGAAGTGCGCATGGCACTTTTAGAAGCTGATGTCAATTTCAAGGTGGTTAAGCAGTTTGTGGCCTCCGTAGAAGAAAAGGCTGTGGGAAGTGAAGTCTTAAACGGACTCAATCCGGCCCAGATGGTTGTAAATATTGTAAATGACGAGCTGGTGGCCCTTATGGGCTCTGAGACTACGGAAATCAGTTTTCA
The DNA here is from genome assembly GCA_017635395.1 of Lachnospiraceae bacterium. Lineage (GTDB taxonomy): Bacteria > Bacillota > Clostridia > Lachnospirales > Lachnospiraceae > NK4A136. The sequence continues at coordinate 47,602 of JAGBLN010000013.1, read as the reverse complement.
GCCCGGCAAAGCCATTACCGTAATCATGATGAGCGGTCTTCAGGGCGCAGGTAAGACTACCACCACGGCAAAGATCGCCGGCAAGCTTAAGAACAATAAGGGCAGGAAGCCTCTGCTTGTTGCCTGTGATGTATACAGACCGGCGGCAATAGACCAGTTAAAGATAAACGGCGAGAAGATGGGAATAGAAGTCTTTTCCATGGGAACAGACCATGAGCCAGCCGATATTGCCGCGGCTGCCATAGAACATGCTTCAAAGAATGGCTTCAGTGATGTGATACTTGATACAGCAGGCCGTCTCCACATAGACGAGTCCATGATGGAAGAGCTATGTGAGATCAAAAAGCGGGTTGAAGTACATAACACGCTGCTTGTTATCGATGCCATGACCGGTCAGGATGCCGTAAATGTGGCAAAGGAATTTGATGAAAAGGTAGGTGTTACCGGTATCGTACTTACCAAGATGGATGGCGATACCAGAGGTGGTGCGGCTCTTTCCGTAAAGGCTGTTACTGGTAAGCCCATACTCTATGTCGGTATGGGAGAGAAGCTGTCAGATCTTGAACAGTTCTATCCGGACAGAATGGCAAGCCGTATTCTCGGAATGGGTGATGTGCTTACCCTTATCGAGAAGGCCAAGGAAAATATTGACATAGATGAAGAGACCGGCAAGGAAATGGCCGGACGCCTTAAAAAAGGTAAGTTTGATTTCAACGACTACCTTGAGTCCATGAAGCAGATGCGTAATATGGGCGGTATTTCTTCCATATTAAAGATGCTTCCGGGAATGTCAATATCACAGGATGAACTGGACAGTGTGGTAAATGAAAAGCAGTTAAAGCAGACCGAGGCGATAGTGCTTTCCATGACACCTGAAGAGCGGGCAAATCCCAAGCTCTTAAATCCCAGGCGCAAGAGGCGTATAGCCGCAGGTGCGGGACTGGATATAGCAGTGGTAAACCGCTTTATAAAGCAGTTTGAACAGACACAGAAGATGATGAAGCAGATGCCAGGTATGATGAAGGGCATGGGAAAAGGCGGCTTCCCCATGGGTGGCGGTTTTCCGGGGGGAGGATTTCCCGGAGGGCGCAGGAGACGCTTTTAGTTTAAGGCTGCGGGCAGGCTTTCGGTAGTATGGTTATTTAAGAATGTAACTATTTAGGACTGATAAATGAATCGTCTGAGATAGATACAAATATAAAAAACAAAAATATTTTTTCGGAGGAAAAGAAAATGGCAGTTAAGATCAGATTGACAAGAATGGGTAAGAAGAAGAACCCTCTTTACAGAATCGTGGTAGCAGATTCTCGTAACGCTCGTGACGGAAAGGTTATCGACGAGATCGGTACATATGATCCCAACACAGAGCCTTCAACATTCAAGATCGATGAGGAGAAGGCTAAGAAGTGGTTAAACAAAGGTGCTCAGCCTACAGAAGTAGTAGGAAAGCTTTTTAAGGTGGCAAATATCGAAAAATAAGAGGTGCTTATGAAGGAATTGGTAGAAGTTATTGCCAAGGCTCTCGTAGAAAAGCCCGATGAAGTTGTTGTCACTGAAACGAGGGACGGGAACCATGTGACCGTGGAGCTTAAAGTGGCTCCGTCCGATATGGGGAAGGTCATAGGCAGACAGGGCCGGATCGCCAAGGCAATCCGCTCAGTCGTAAAGGCAGCCTCTACAAAGGAAGATATCTATGTGGATGTTGACATTGTAGAGTAAAAAAGTGGCTATCCGGATTCGGAATAGTTCAAATTAAAAATAGCAGACACCGTGTCATTATGGCATGGTGTCTTTGTTTATGTTTGCCATATTTGCCCGGTATGATGTAAAATTACATTGTTCGGGTGAAATGCCCGACAGGAAAAAGAACGGAGAACAGCATATGAAAGCAGAATATTTCTGTATAGGCATTATAACTGAACCTCATGGGGTAAAGGGGGCGGTGAAAGTTTATCCCACCACAGACGACCCTGATCGTATAGAGGACCTTGACGAGATCATAATGCGGGGCGGCGGCGAGGACAGGATCCTGCATCCCCAGAGCGTGAGCTGGCAGAAGGATCGCCTTATAATAAAATTCAAAGAGATAAATGACCGTAATGAATCCGAAAAACTTCGTAAGTACGAGCTTTTTGTAACAAGGGAGAATGCTGTGGAACTTGGTGAGAACGAGTATTATGTGGCAGACCTTGTAGGGCTTGAGGTCTATGACGAAGAAGGAAATCATATCGGTGTGCTTGGTGATGTGATACGCACCGGTGCAAATGATGTTTATCAGATAGATAAAGAGGATGGTAAGGAACTGCTGCTTCCGGCGATATCCGAATGCATCATAGATGTGGATACGGAAAACGGCCGTATGACTGTTCATGTAATGGAGGGCCTTGAGTAGAGATGAAATTCACGGTACTTACCCTTTTCCCGGAATTCATAGAAAATTCCATGCATACCAGCATCTGCAAGCGTGCCATAGAAAACGGTTATCTGGAGCTTGAGACTTGTAATTTCAGGGAATATACGGAGAATAAAAACGGTCGCGTGGACGATTATCCTTACGGCGGCGGAGCAGGGATGCTTATACAGGCCCAGCCGGTTTATGATGCCTATATGGCTGTGACTGGCGGTAGGAAGGTCCGGACCATATATCTGACGCCCCAGGGGGAGGTTTTTAATCAGGCAAAGGCTCATGAGCTGGCGGAGGAAGAAGAACTTGTTTTCCTGTGCGGACATTATGAAGGCATAGATGAACGCGTGCTGGAAGAAATCGTAACGGATAATATTTCAATCGGCGATTATGTGCTTACCGGCGGAGAGATTGCAAGCGTTGTGGTAATGGATGCAATATCCAGGCTTATCCCTGGAGTGCTTGGAAACCATGATTCCGCAGATACGGAATCCTTTGAAAACGGAATGCTTGAGTACCCCCAGTATACCAGACCGGAGATCTGGAAGGAAAAAAGGGTGCCGGAAGTCCTTCTGTCAGGACATCATGCAAATATAGAAAAATGGCGGCAGGAGCAGTCGCTTTTGCGGACGAAGGAACGGAGGTCTGATTTGCTGGATGGGCAATGATTATTTATGCAAGTTTTTATCAGAGTGATCGAGGAAAAGCATGAACATAGAAACAAAAGACATATGCAAAAAGTTTACCCGTATCGTGGGTGATGATAAAAAGGAAAAGAAGCATAAGGAGGAATTTTTTGCCCTTGATCATGTCTCAATCCATGCTGACGTGGGTGAGATACTGGGGATTCTCGGACCAAACGGTGCGGGCAAGACCACTCTTTTACGCATACTGGGAACAGTTATGAGTCCTACTTCAGGTGAGGTTTATCTGATGGATGGAGATAAGAGAGTAAAAGGCGGAAGGGTGGAGATGTGCAGGCATATAGGATACCTTTCCGAGAATACCAAGCTTTATCACCGCTTTTCCGTAAGAGAGATAATGCATATGACGGCTGAAATCTATGGTATGGAAAAAGCAGCGATTGATGAACGGATAAATGAGATCATCACCATGATGGGGATGGAAGCCTTCGCTGATAACCGTATCGAGGCACTTTCCACCGGACAGACCCAGAGGGCAAATATTGCCAGATGCCTTGTCCATTCGCCTCAGATATATATTTTTGACGAACCTACCCTGGGACTTGATATCATCAGCAGCGAGACCATTATCGATTTCATGAAGAGTGAGAGGGATAAAGGGCGGACGGTTCTTTATTCGACGCATTACATGGAGGAGGCACAGTACCTCTGTGACCGCATCAATATGATAAGCGGAGGCAGGATCATTGCGGATGGTTCGCCGGCGGAACTGATGGCGCAGACCGGGACTGATAATCTGAGGGATACCTTTAAGGCATTTACTGTATAACCGGAAAAACGCCTGAAAAGTCAGCAGGATATGGAGTCAATGCAGACTAATGTGTTTGAAGGCTGGTTTTGATTCCGATAGATAACGCAGATACCCATATCAGATAAATTTCTGAGATATACGAGGAAAAAATGAACAGACGCATTATAGCAGCTTTATATAAAAAGGAAATCCTGGATATACTGAGGGACAAGAAGACCATTCTTATGATGATCGTAGTCCCGCTTATTCTTTATCCTCTCATATTCGTAGGAAGCCTTGCACTTATGTCTTCGGTAATGAATGCCGATAAGGCAAAGCCATATACGATTTCCTTTGGTTTGTCAGACAGTGGAGAGGAACTGGGGAAATATTTTAAAGATAATGAAAAAGAGTATGATTACAGCTTCATCATAAAAACCGGACTTACGGATGTACAGGATGAGGAAAATCTAAACAGCGGTGAGCTGGATGCCTTTGTACATGAAACTGTTTCGGAAAACAGACCTTACTATGAAATAGGCTATCGGGCTTCGGATAATGACTCCCAGACTGCGGCGGAGATGGTGCGCAGACTTCTCACGGATTATCGTAGTGACAAGAGTATAGCTGCGGTGGAAAAAGAGGGGCTTGATCCGGATGCTGTCCTGGAACCCATTGATTTCGCTTTTAAGGACTATTCCAGCAATGAAGAAAATGTGGGCTTTATCATGGGATATATCATCCCGTTCCTTCTCATTGTCAGCATTCTGATGGGGGCGATGTATCCGGCAATAGATACGACAGCAGGAGAAAAGGAAAGAGGGACTCTTGAGACCATGCTTACCCTGCCTGTTACAGGGACAGAGCTTATCACGGCGAAATTCCTGGCAGTTTCCACCATAGCTGTGGGAGCGGCTATCCTTAATCTTCTGTCTATGTCTTTTATCACGGCATATACCGTGAGTACCGCGGGAATGGTGGATGGAAACAGGATGGATTTCAACGTAGTCAGCTTCATTCCCACATTCTTTATAACCATGCTCTGTGTACTGGTATTTGCAATGTTCGCATCTGCAGTGTGCATGTGTGCCTGCATCATGGCCAAAAGCTTCAAGGAGGCTCAGAACCTGACAAGCCCTGTGATGATAGTATTCATGATATGCAGCATGGCAGGCATGATCCCACAGATGAAGCTGGATAAAGTGACGTCTTTAATTCCTGTCGTAAATATCTCATTGCTAATCACGGATATCTTCAGCTTTAATTTTGATTTTTCACTGATAGCTGCCGTGTTATTTTCGAATATTGCCTACAGTGCCCTTACGATCGTGATAATGACGCGGATATTTAATTCCGAGGATCTGCTGTTTGCTGAGGCGGGACATTCAATAAGGATAATAGAAAAAAGAAGTGACATGAAGAAGGGACAGACACCTGGAATCGGCGACCTGGTGCTTCTCTTTTCTGTTTTACTGCTGATAGTGCTCTTTGTGAGCTCTGCTGCTGTTCTTAAACTTGGCATATGGGGGCTTGCAGTGGAGCAGTTCCTGCTGCTTGCTGCGACTGTTTTCTATGCCTGGTATATTAAGGCTGATATGAAAGAGCTGTTCCATATTAAAAAGCCGAAAGCGGTCGGTGTGCCGGGGGCAGTGATCTCATGGGTGGGAGCTCTGTTAATTGCTGTGGTTGTTTCGGATATACTGATAAAGCTGTTCCCGGGGATGAATACGGATACGGGGCTTGGCGACTTATGGGATGGTAAAGCCTTCTGGATAGTGGTAGTCAATGTTGCGGTCATGCCGGCTATCTGCGAAGAGGCTGCATTCAGGGGGTTCATGCTTGGAACCCTGGAGAAAAAAATGCGTCCTATGGCGGCTGTGATCATAACAGGTATTATCTTCGGTGCCTTTCACATGAGCATAATGCAGCTTATACTGGTAGGGGCTCTTGGAATACTGAATTCCTATGTGACACAGAAAACGGGTTGCATCTTCCTGTCGGTGATTATGCATTTCCTGAATAATTTCAGTTCAGTGGCGGTCAGCATATATCCGGAGAAAGCAAAGGGATTATTGCCGTTCCTTGTGGAGGAGAGTCTTGATATTAAAACTATGGTAGTATTAGTGATAGTGGGAAGCGTATTGCTTGCCGCAGGGATACTGCTCGTGAATAAAAGCAGCCGGAAAGCCTGAAAGCAGTTCTTCAGGCGTAACATTTCAGCATATAACCTGTAAATTTGCAGGGAGATGAAAAAGCCGGAATAGGTCGTATAAAAGGAAAATTGCCCCTTGCAATAATGTATAGTCTATAGTAAAATCATTCTGTTGCGAATAAAGAGACGGTCCGCTGGTATATGTTTGCGATTAGCGAAAGCGGTATGGCAAGGCCTGTGAAAGGTATGATATCAAGAACGTCCGATTAATCACAGGAGGAAATAAAAATGTACGAGATTATTGAAGAAATCGAAAAAGAGCAGCTTAAGGCAGAAGTACCTTCATTCAATGTTGGTGATACCGTAAAGGTTTACAACCGCATCAAGGAAGGTGAGAAGTCCCGTGTACAGGTATTCGAGGGTACTGTTATGAAGATTCAGAACTCTTCCAACCGCAGGACTTTCACTGTAAGAAAGCTTTCAAACGGCGTAGGCGTAGAGAAGACATGGCCTATCCACAGCCCTAATGTTGAGAAGGTTGAGGTTGTTCGCAGAGGTAAGGTAAGACGTGCAAGGCTTAACTACCTGAGAGACCGTGTGGGTAAGGATGCAAAGGTAAAGGAAGTTATCCGCTAAGCATTTGTTTCGCACGCAGACGGCTTTTGCTACAAAGAATCCTTAGATCCCTCTTATTGAGTAAGATATGCTCGATGAGAGGGATTTGTGCATATTAAAGGGTTATTGTTATAATATTAGCATTATCAGGTTTAGGAAATAGTCATGCCCAGAAGAAGTAAGGGACTGAGTTTTTACCAAAAAGAAAGAAAGATAGACAAGGATGTTGCAAAGGAAATCCTTTTATGGCTGTTCTGGGGAATGGTCGTGGTTATGCTTGCTTTTGCCTTCGTATATCTTTTTGGCATAAGGACCAGCATAATCGGAAATTCAATGTCTCCTGTGCTTCTTAGCGGCCAGGAAGTCATGATAGACAGATTTACATATTTTATATCTAATCCTAAGCGGGATGATGTGATAGTGTTCCTGCCAAACGGAAATGAAAATTCACATATGTATGTTAAGCGGGTTATCGGAACCCCTGGCGACACAGTTCTCATAAAAGATGGTATGATATATGTGAATGGCGAGATATATGACAGGAACGGCCTTTTTGACAGGGTTGAGGACGGCGGCATAGCAGAGAATGGCCTGGCCCTTGGAGATAATGAATACTTTGTCCTTGGAGACAATTTAAATGACAGCGAAGACAGTCGTTCAGGCAATGTGGGAACGGTAAAGAAAGATTACATTTTAGGCAGGGTGTGGTTTGCTCTTGCCGGCGATACATCTGCTACGGCAGGCTTTGTAAAGTAAAGGTAACTATTCAGATCAGCTGTAACCGAAAGAACCGGAATGGTTCTTCCGGTTACAAAGTGAGGTAGATTAATGGCTATTCAGTGGTTTCCCGGACATATGACAAAAGCCGTAAGGGCTATGGAGGAAGACATAAAGCTTGTGGATCTGCTGATAGAACTGGCAGATGCCAGGATTCCCATATCTTCGAGGAATCCTGAGTTTGACAGGATAGCAGGCTCGAAGCTTCGCATGGTCATAATGAATAAGAGTGACCTGGCTGACGAACAGGCCAATAAAGCCTGGCTGTCATATTATGAGGCTAATAATATTTCCGCGGTGCTTATGGATGCCAGGAGCAGCAAGGGTACCGGGGAGCTTAAGAAAAAGATTGCTGACCTGTGCGCGGCGAAAAAGGCAAAGGACTTAAAACGCGGTATAAAAAACAGGCCTGTCAGGGCTATGGTAGTAGGCATTCCGAATGTGGGAAAATCCACCTTTATAAATACCTATGCGGGAAGGGCTGTTGCAAAGACCGGAAATAAGCCCGGAGTGACCAGAGGGAAGCAGTGGATAAAGCTTGCAAAAGATTTGGAGCTTCTGGATACGCCAGGCGTCCTGTGGCCTAAGTTTGATGACGAGGCCACTGGAATGCATCTTGCCATGATAGGTTCCATAAGTGACGATATACTTGATAAGCAGGAGATCGCCTGCGGTATAATTGGCTTTATGGAGGAAAGATATGCCGGCCGTCTTACAGAAAGGTACGAAGAGGCATATACAGGTAATTCCTATGAGATGCTTGAAAGAATAGCAATGAAGAAGGGGTGCCTTAAAAAAGGCGGAGAGGCTGACCTTGATAAATGTGCAGGAATGATAACTGATGACTTAAGGAGCATGAAGCTCGGAAGGATAACTATAGAATTACCGGAGGATATCAGACAGAAATGAGAATCAAGGATGATGATCTGGAGTTGATCGATATAGACTCTGAAGCTGAACGCGAAAAAGAAAGACGGCGTGCAGAAAGGAAGAAGAAAAAAAGGCAGAAGGCATTGCTTAAGGAGATTCTTGGAAACAGCCTGTTTTTGCTTGCTGTATTCCTTATCACCCTCTGTCTTGTAAAATTCGTGGGCCAGCGTACCGTGGTGGTAGGCTCCAGTATGGAAAGTACCCTTCAGGACGGCGACAACCTGATAGTGGATAAGATTTCCTACCGATTCAATGATCCTAAGCGTTTTGATATCATAGTTTTTCCTTTCAGTTATGAGAGCGGAACATATTACATAAAGAGAATAATTGGACTGCCCGGTGAAACCGTGCGTATTGATGATGACGGCAATATTTTCATCAATAATGAGCTCCTTGAGGAACATTACGGCAGGGAAGTTATGACGGATCCGGGAATAGCTGAAGACGGAATAGTTCTTGGCGAAAACCAGTATTTCGTGCTGGGAGACAACCGAAACCATTCATCAGACAGCCGTACCTCCGCAGTGGGACTCATCCAGAAGGAACGCATAATAGGAAGGGCGTGGATAAGGATTTATCCCTTCAATAAGTTCGGAAATGTAAACAAGTAGGAGTTTTTATGGAAAAAAGCTTAGCAGAGATAAAAGCTGAATTTAAGCAGTTAAGCGTATCAGCCCGTGAAGATAAAAAATTAATAGATTCATTTATTGAACAATATTCATCCGACGAACGCAAACAGATAAAGGAGCTTGTTGAAAAGGCGGAAAAAAAGCTTAAGGCTCTTGATACTGAGATGGAACGCATGGAGCAGATGTTTGCATTCGAAAGAAAGTATTCTGACTATTCCTTTATATGTGGCATCGATGAGGTAGGAAGGGGGCCTTTTGCAGGACCTGTGGTTGCCTGCGGTGTGATACTTCCAAAGGATTGTGAACTCTTATATCTAAATGATTCCAAGAAATTATCCGAAAAAAAGAGAGAGGAGCTTTATCCTCTTATAATGGAGAATGCAGTTTCGGTGGGCTTAGGCATGGCTACCAACGAACGCATAGATGAGATCAACATCCTGCAGGCTACATATGAGGCTATGCGTGAAGCTGTCTCAAAGCTTGAGCCAACGCCTGACCTGCTGCTTAATGACGCAGTGACCATACCGGGGCTGGATATGAAACAGGTTGCCATTATAAAAGGCGATGCGCAGTCAGCGTCTATAGCGGCGGCAAGCATAGTGGCCAAGGTGACCAGGGACCATATGATGGAAGAGTATGACTCCATTTATCCGGAATACGGTTTTGCAAAGAACAAAGGATACGGTTCCGAGGAACACAGGAAGGCTCTTAAGGAATACGGTCCCACACCGATACACAGGAAGAGCTTTATAGGAAACTGGATATGAGTTTGATAGGTCAGATATTCGGAACAAGCGGACAGGTACAGGTACCCGAATCGGTCGGGAATATCCGGCCGGCAGCTGATGGTGCCGGCGGCTCCGTTCTGTCTGATATGACACCGGGTCAGACCATATCAGGAAAAGTCGCCGGAATAAACGGCAATACCGTGGAAATAGATATGGGCGGAGGCAATACCGTTTCAGCCCGTCTGGATCAGTCGATAAATCTTAAGGAAGGCCAGAATGTGACCTTCGAAGTGCGGTCAGGCAATCAGTCTCAGATCGCTTTAAGTCCCTTATATACAAATATCGCCCAGGGAATAACTGCGGAAAATGCGCTCACTGCAGCAGGAATGAGTGTCAATTCTGATACCCTTTCCATGACTCTGGCTATGATGAACTCAGGCATGAGCATAGATAAGAATGCCCTTGGGGATATGTACCATGCAGTGTCCCAGTTTCCGGGGAGCAATATACCGAACCTTGTGGAAATGAAGGCTCTGGATATTCCCATAAACGATGCAAACATAGCAAGCTATGAGGCTTTTAAAAACTATGAGAATATGGTCAGCGAGGGAATCGGTGACATAGCAGGCAGTGCAATGGAACTGTACGGTGAACTGGCTGCTGCGAATGAGGCGGAGGGATTTGAATTCCTTCATGACCTGACTAATGTGATAACAGGCAGCGGAAGTGAAACGCAGGCTGTTGTAGCTGAAACGGCGGATGCTGCGATGAATATTGCAGGAGAAAACCAGGGCAAAACCGCCTTGTTGAACGAACAGGTTAATGACAGTGCTTCTGCTGACGCACAGGGGAAGGTTGTTATTAAGTCTGACAGTGCTGATGTGATAAAGCTAACTGATGGCCTGACGGATGATGCGGCGGTGATACAGAACGGGAAAGCTGTTGAAGGCGCAGAATCTAAGGCTGCTGTATTTAGTGAAACTGCCGACGAGATAAGCAGCTGGCTTAAGTCCGGCAGCAAATCAGCTGATGAAAGCGCTGCTGTATCAGAAACAACGGCAAAGAATCCTCAGGCTGAAGTACAGAATGCACAGAGCACGGAAAATGCAGCATCCCAGCTTAAGAATGAGCTGGTGACATTATTAAAGAATAACGGCGCGCCGGAGTCTCTGATAAACCATGTAAAGGATATGCCTGCGGATGCAAACGGAATGCTTAAGCTGACGGACGAATTCCTTAAGGCATACAAGGAAGATCCGGGACTTCTGGATAAGGGGCTGTTAAGGGCTGATATCAAGAAGCTACTTTCTTCACCGGAATTTAAGAATACCGTTGCTGAAGCAATGAAGGGAAATCTTTCCCTTACACCGGAGCAGGTATCAAGCAAGACGGAGGTTATGAACCTGTATAACAGGCTGGATGCCCAGGTAAAGGACCTTACAGCTATGCTGAACCAGATAGCGAAGCCGGAGTCACAGATGATGATGGATCTGGGACAGATGAACCAGAACCTGGATTTCATGAATCAGATGAACCAGACCATGCAGTACATACAGCTGCCCCTTAAGATGGCAGGGGGAGAAGCGACCGGCGACTTGTATGTTTATTCGGACAAAAAGAGTCTGGCAAGGCAGGACGGTACGGTTAGTGCGCTCCTGCATCTTGATATGAAGTATTTAGGCAAGATGGATATATATACGGCCATTAATTCGGCAAATAATGTGAGTACCAAATTTTATCTTGAAGATGAAAGTATGATAGACTTTATAGCAGAGCACATTGATACTCTGAATGAGAGGCTGGAAAAAAGAGGATACAGTGTAAGGAGCGAACTGAAGACCAGGGAAGATCTTAAGAATACCGGCGGCGGTGAGCGTCCCATGAAGGATCCCACATCTTCTAATACTATTTCATTGCAGAGCTTTGATGTGAGAGCATAGTGTGAAAAATCGCCCGGCATGGAGGCGTAAATGGCTGAAAATAAAAAGAAAACAAGAACGGCAGTAGCCCTTGAATATGATCCAAATGATATGGCTCCGAAGGTCATAGCATCGGGTCAGGGGGTCATTGCGGACAAGATCATAGAGAAGGCAAAGGAATCCAAGGTACCGGTCCACAAGGACGGAAAGCTTGCGGATACATTGTCACGTTTGGAAATCGGCGAAATGATCCCGCCGGAACTTTATGAAGTGGTGGCAGAGATACTTGTATTTGTGGATGCTATGGATAAAATCAAGGCAAAAATGCAGAAGGCTGGCAAATAAATTTAAGATAGCGTGATGGCATGGCAGGACAGAACAAAAGGCAGACCGGCAGCGCATATGAAAGGCTTGCGGCGGAGTACCTTAAGGAAAAGGGCTGCCTGATACTAAAGATGAATTACAGGAACAGGTTCGGCGAAATAGACCTGATAGGAAAAGACGGGGATGACCTGGTTTTTTTTGAAGTTAAGGAAAGAAAGACTGGCCAATCTGGCAGCGCCGCGGAAGCAGTGACCTTAAGCAAACAGAAAAAGATATGTGCCGTTTCTGACACATACCGCTTTCTTGAAAATGTAAGTTACGACACACAGATTCGCTATGATGTGATAGCAATAGATGGTAATAAGATAAACTGGATCAAGAATGCTTTCGATTATGTCGGGAAAGGGTTCTGAACAGAAGAGGTAGATATGGGTGATATAAAAAGTGTGCATTACGATGCATTTATAAGTTATAAGCACAGCGAATTGGATGGCTTTGTGGCTGAACAGCTTCACAGAAAGCTGGAGTCATTCAGGCTTCCTAAATCCGTGCGGTCCAAAGTCCCTGATGGGCGGTTTAAGCTGGAACGTGTATTCCGTGATGTGGATGAGCTGGGATTGACAGAAGAACTGTCGGAGCCCATAAACGCAGCCCTTGCTAATTCGGACTACCTTATTACGATATGCACTCCAAGATATATCGAATCAGTATGGTGCATGAAGGAAATAGAAACATTTCTGAAGACACACGGAAGGGACAAGATATTAGTGGTCCTAGCCGAGGGTGAACCTTCTGAATCATTTCCGGAGATACTCACATATGAAGATATAGTTGCAACTGATGAGAACGGTAACGAGATTACTGTTCATCATAATATAGAACCTCTTGCTGCCGATACCAGGGGCGCAGATAAAAAAGAGATTCGCAAGGCTATAGATGTGGCTGTCATGAAGCTTTGTGCTACTATCTTCGGACTTAATTATGATGATTTAAAACAGCGTCATAAGGAACAGAAGGTCAGACGCATGACCATAATATCGGGAAGCATAGGCATAGCCCTGCTTCTGATCGCATTCTTTGCAACAATAGCACTTATCCAGATCGGAAAACAGAACCGGCTTATATCGGAACAGTATGATGAACTCCAAGAAAAATACAGCGGGTCCATGGCAGCCGTTTCGAACGAGCTGTTTAAGATGGGGAGAAAAAAGGATGCAGTATATGCAGCAAGAAATGTACTTCCCGATGACGGTGAAGGCTCGGTTAATGCCGCGGCATTACAAGCCCTTTACCGGGAAATGGGGGTGTTCACCCTGGAAGAACTGTATGTTCCGACTGAAATATTCGAAAACAATAAAGGAGTGGAGGACTCTGTTGTCTCACCGGACGGAGAATATGTCATGTTGGTGGGCGCTACATACTTCAGTGTGTATGACTCGGAATCTGGAGAACTGATAAAGGCCATAGACACAAAAAAAGATCTGGGCATAGATGCAGAATATATATCAGTATACTTTTACTGTAATGAAGGCGTGGTTTTTACTGATGATGATAATGCCTATTACTGTCCGATCAATGAAGATGGAATAGAGGTAATGGAAGATTTTAAACCTTATGCGGATTTTGTCAGCCTGAATGACGGTAGAACGGAGGTTGTCTTTTGTGACGGGAAAATAAAGGCATACGACAGCGGCCGCAGCTTTCTTTATGAAATAATCCTTGATGATGTATTTCCGGGAAAAGACCTTAGCTTATATGAGTGTTACAGTGATGATGATATTTTTGCCTGCAGTCTGTATGATAGTGTCAATTATTACATCATCGTGGTAGATAAAAATGACGGACATGTCATAGCTGACTATACTGGCAAAGGATACCCCTGGGGAATGGATTTATGCGGAACAGTTGTCTATGTATCCGGTGTTGATATCAACCGCGATGACTTCAGGGCCAACACGGTTATACTTGCCTGGGATTATGCATCGGGGGAAACTCTCTGGAATACACAGCTTGCCGGATGTATTACAAATAGTGTAACAGTGGTGTCGGACGCTGTTTTTGTGGATTGTTATTATATGCTCACTGTCCTGGACCGTAATGATGGCAGTACCATTGAGGTTGTAGCCGGCGGCGGAAGCAGCGCCTGCACCTGGGTTGAAGACGGGATATATTATTACATGCTTGACAATGGCAAAGTATATTCTTGCGATGGTGAATATAACGGATACGAGGTGACGGATTATGTTTTCGTTGAACCGCCATCTTCTGAATACGGGGTCGCTAAAGTAGTGGATGGTGATATTTTCTTCAGGGATTATACCAAGAATTATACCGTAAGATATTCACGTGAAAAAAACAACAATGTCCATTTTTTACGGGATACATCTGATTCAAACGGAGAGGAGATGGAGTATGGGACTGCGGAGTCAGCCTTTGATGTAATATTATCAGCATTCGGGGATGAGAAAAGCTCCGCCAGGTCTGCTCAGTTTTCTGATGACGGCAAACTGATCTTTGTACTGAATTATGACTATACTATAGAAATCTATGATGCCGAAACACTGGAGCTTTTAAGTATCTTTGAAGGCCGTGACGATGATTTCTATTTCGACTGTTTCTGTTACTGTGAGACAGCCGGGAGCTATGCACTCTGCGGTAGCACCCGCACATACCTAATAGATGAAGATTACGAGATATTCTGTGTGCTGGATGGCAAATTATGCGGCGACGACGGAACAAACCTTAAGCTGCTAAAGGATGGATATCTCCTGTACAGCGTTCCCTGGGTAGGCTATGACGAACTGCTGAAAATGACAGATGACTACCTGGGTGATTATGTTCCGTCGGATATGATAAGGATAAAATACAATATAGTAGGGTAAGCCGCTTATTCTGCTGTATATGCTCCTGATATCATGCCGTATGAAATGAGGTTGTCTTCATCAGTTCCTTCTGCAGTGTTGAGCATCTTTGCAATTTTAATTATGTCGTTACCGCCATTGTCAAAGAAGAGGACATTGTCAGGCACCGGCTCACCTTTAACAGCAAAAACATATACGGTATATGTATGTGTTCCTGAAGGGGGATAGGGACCTACATACTGCCCCATGACCTCGCGTCCATCGGAATCTGCGATCACGCTCAATTCTTTGTTACAAGCACCCTGTGCTATGCTGCTGTCAGAAAGCCCAAGTATCTGCCAGTGCAGCCAGTTGCCTGCGGTTTCATCTACCATGAAGATGTAGTATCTGTCAGCTCCTTTAACCGGCTCCCAGTGCAGTTCGGGTGACATATTCTGTCCGTCGCTCTTGTTGCTGATAATGGGATCCCACGCTTCACCAAGGAGATCATCAGAGAAAACCTCGAACTGGTCATAAGACCCGAATTCGAACTGCTTTTCATACATGGACTCGGCAACAGCCTGTATATCAAATCCGTCAAGATCGTCAGCCGCAACGGAAAGGGAATATGATATTCCTACCTCTATGTCATACCAGGTGCAGAGGTCTGCCATTTCTCCGTCCCCGGCATAGCGGCAGACTGTGCCTTTCATATTTCCATCACCCCAGTTGGCAAGGGTTACATTTTCAAAGGTGTACATATAATCCAATATGGTGATTACTATAAGATTGTGATATAATACTCCCCGTGTGTTGTTTTGGAGGAATTATGACAGAAAGAAAGAAAAAGAAAAGAATTAATTACTGGATCCCGATGTTTTTCGGGATGTTAGTTATATCGATAGCATTAGGAGTGATGCTTGCCTTTTCGGTAGAAAAGAATAAGGATGACAGTGTGAAGGCGGCTGAAACGGAAGAAGGCATCCGGGCAGAACTGGCCGCTCTTCAGACAGAACATGACAGCCTTGTGAAAGAATATGATGACCTGGGAAGGAATTATAACGGACTTCAGGCTGAAAAGGATAAACAGGCAAGGGAACTTACAGAGCAGCTGGAAGATATGACAAAACGCGTGGGCGTAGCCGAGGCAAAGCTTATTGGTGCTGTTTCGGAAGAAGAATATGATGTGGTAATAAATACTAATGCGTTTTTTCCGAGTGCTACAGGTCGATATGATCAGTACTGCTCTCCGGGGGATAACTATGATATGAGATTTTACCGTTTTGAATCCGTATATTCGTCTCCGACGGATATTGTAATGGCAGGGGACAGTCTGATCGAAAGATGTGAATGGCATGAGCTATATCCTTCGTTTACTGTAAAGAACAGAGGGATAGGCGGTGATGTGATCTCCGGTCTTAAGGCAAGGCTGGATCAGATCAAGAAAACAAAGCCGAGAAAACTGTTCATACTCATAGGTACAAACAACATCATTTTCGGCCAGGATTCCGGGCTGATGAAGATATATTACGAAGAGCTTATGCGTGCTTTGGATGATATGTTTGAGCCGGAAGACTGCGAGATATATTTTATATCATTGGCACCTATGAGCCAGGAAATGAACAGCAGATTAGGTGTGAGTCCTGAGTATGTCAACGGTGAAGTGAATTCCATGCTTGAAGAACTGTGCGATGAATATGAGTACACGTATATTAACATCTTCAATGCGCTTGCGGATGAAGACGGTTTCATGGAGTCGGATAATACTACGGATGGAATCCACTTTTCAGCGCAGGGTTATCTGGTAGTGAAGGGCTGCATAGATCCATATATTCTGGAAGATGAAGATGACGAGGCTGAAGAAGATGATGAGGATGCAGACTCTGACGATGATGATGACGAAGACAGCGACGACGATGATGATGATGACGACAGCGGCGATGATGACGATGGTGATGACGAAGACAGCGATGACGATGGCGACGATGACGAAGACAGCGCTGATTCGGAAGAGTCTGATAGCGAAGAAGAGGAGTAAGGGCTGAAAAACTGCAAATAATATAATCTTGATCAAGGAGAAACACTATGGGAATTTTTGAAGAATTAAATGAAAGAGGACTTATTGCACAGACAACAGACGAGGCGGATATCCGTGAACTGGTAAACAGCGGAAATGCTACTTTTTATATAGGTTTTGATCCTACTGCAGACTCATTGCATGTGGGACATTTCATGGCACTTTGCCTTATGAAGAGGCTTCAGTCAGCAGGCAATAAGCCTATCGCACTCTTAGGCGGCGGTACCGGAATGATAGGTGACCCTTCAGGAAAGACAGATATGAGAAAGATGCTTACGCCTGAGATTATCGACCATAACATTGAGTGCTTTAAGAAGCAGATGAGCCGTTTCATAGAATTCGGAGAGGGCAAGGCAAGAGTCGTAAATAATGCGGACTGGCTGCTTCAGCTTAACTACATAGACCTTTTAAGGGAAGTAGGACCCCACTTTTCCGTAAACAATATGCTCAGGGCAGAGTGCTACAAGCAGAGGATGGAAAAGGGACTTACCTTCTTTGAGTTCAACTATATGATAATGCAGGCATATGATTTCTATACCTTATTCCAGAAATACGGCTGCAACATGGAGTTTGGCGGAGATGACCAGTGGTCCAATATGCTGGCAGGAACTGAGCTTATCCGCAGAAAACTGGGCAAGGATGCATACGCTATGACCCAGGTGCTTCTCCTTAATTCCGAGGGTAAGAAGATGGGCAAGACCGAAAGGGGCGCTGTATGGCTTGATGCCGAGAAGACTTCTCCTTTTGAGTTCTACCAGTACTGGAGAAACATTGCTGATGCGGATGTCCTTAAGTGCATACGTATGCTTACATTCCTTCCTATGGAACAGATCAGGGAAATGGATGCATGGGAGGGTGCACAGTTAAATGAGGCAAAGCAGATACTTGCGTGGGAGCTTACAGCCCTTGTTCACGGAAAGGAAGAAGCTGACAAGGCAAAGGAAGCAAGCCTTGCACTTTTCACAGGATCGGGCAATTCAGAGAATATGCCTTCCACAATACTTAATGCCGAGGACTTCAATGACGGAAATGTAGATATTGTAACTCTTATCTGCAAGGCTGGTCTTGCAACCACAAGGTCTGATGCAAGAAGGAATGTTGAGCAGGGAGGCGTGAGCGTAAACGGTGAAAAGATCACGGATCCCAAGCATGCTTTTGCGAAAGATGATTTCAGTTCCGATTTCATCCTTAAAAAGGGAAAGAAGAATTTCATGAAGTACACTTTGGGTTGATATGCCGAAGAAACACATAGTCAAAGCAATAAAGCCCGGCAGTATAGCCGAGGAGATGGAGATAGTTCCCGGTGATGAGATCCTAAAGATCGGAGATAAGGAGCTGGAGGACATATTTGATTATGATTTCTTATGCATGGATACTTACCTTGAAGTACTTGTCAGAAAAGAATCCGGCGAGGAATGGCTGTTAGAGATTGACAAGGACGAAGACGAGGATCTGGGTATAGTTTTTGACTCAGGACTTATGGATGAGTGCAGGTCATGCAGGAACAGCTGTATATTCTGCTTTATCGACCAGAATCCCAGAGGGATGCGTCCGACCATATACTTCAAGGATGATGATACGAGGTTATCATTCCTGCAGGGCAACTATGTTACTCTTACCAACTGGTCTGAGAAAGAGATTGACCGTGTTATAAGATACAGAATGGAGCCCATAAACATATCCGTACAGACAATGAATCCGGAGCTTCGGGTAAAGATGCTTCGGAATAAGACTGCAGGGCAGGCTCTTGCATATCTGGACAGACTCTATGAAGCAGAGATCACCATGAACGGCCAGATAGTGCTCTGCAAGGGGGTAAATGACGGTGACGAGCTCAGATATTCCATAGAGAAGCTGATGGGGTATATGCCTGTCATGCAGAGTCTCTCCGTAGTGCCGGTAGGACTTTCAAAATACAGGGACAGACTGTATGCGTTGGAACCTTTTGAAAAGGACGATGCCTGCGAAGTTATAGATATCATAGAAGGGTATCAGAAGATCGCTTTTGAAAAGTATGGGACACATTTTGTCCAGGCTTCCGATGAGTGGTATCTTAAGGCTGAAAGGAATATCCCGGAAGAGGAGCGCTATGACGGATATTTACAGCTTGAAAATGGCGTGGGTATGGTAAGACTCCTTGTAAATGCCACAAGGAAAGCGATAGAGGAATATAAAAGAGAAGGCATAGTTCCAGGAAGCGCGAGCCTGACGATAGCGACAGGCTGCAGCGCATATGGAACGCTTTCAATGCTGGCATCCGAGATAATGTCGGTATGGCCCCAGATAAAGATAAATGTACGTGCCATAAGAAACGATTTTTTCGGTGAGCGTATTACTGTATCCGGCCTCATTACCGGCCAGGATCTTGTGGCACAGCTTAAGGGGACCGATATAGGAAAAGCGCTTCTTATTACTGGCAATATGTTAAGGCGTGGCGAAGAGGTTTTTCTGGATGATATGACCCTTACACAGGTTAAGGAGCAGCTAGGCTGCGAAGTGGTAACTGTGGGACAGGATGACGGAGCGCTTTTGGATGCGGTTTTGTCAGTGGCATCACAGACGTGATGTCTCTTCGTGGAGGTAGAAAATGGCTAAAAAGAATAAACCTGTAGTTGCGGTTGTTGGTCGTCCCAATGTGGGGAAGTCCACTTTTTTTAATGTAATGGCAGGCGAGAGGCTTTCCATAGTAAAAGATACCCCGGGTATAACCAGGGACAGGATATATGCGGATGTTGACTGGACCGGACACGATTTTACCCTGATTGATACAGGCGGAATTGAGCCGGATTCCAATGATATAATACTTTCACAGATGCGTGAGCAGGCCCAGATTGCCATAGATACGGCAGATGTTATCATCTTTATGACGGACGTCCGTCAGGGACTGGTGGATGCGGATTCACAGGTGGCGCTGATGCTGCGTAAGTCCAAGAAGCCCGTGGTGCTTACGGTCAATAAAGTTGATTCATTCCAGAAGATGCAGGCGGATGTTTATGAGTTTTACAACCTTGGTTTAGGCGAACCATTCCCCATATCATCAGCTGAGCGGACCGGCCTGGGGGACCTTTTGGATAAGGTTATTTCATATTTCCCGGAAGGTTCTGATGCCGATGAGGAAGAGGATGACAGTATCAGAGTAGCTGTGGTCGGCAAACCTAATGTGGGCAAGAGCTCCATTATAAACAAACTTATCGGTGAGAACCGAGTTATCGTTTCTGATATAGCAGGTACTACCAGGGATGCTGTAGATACCCGGGTAAAGCACAACGGCAAGGAATATGTCTTTGTGGACACAGCGGGACTCAGGAGAAAGAATAAGATCAAGGAAGACCTTGAGCATTACATGATAATAAGGACCATAGGCGCCGTGGAAAAGGCGGATGTTACGGTTCTTGTCATAGATGCTACCGAAGGCGTGACAGAGCAGGATGCCAAGATCGCCGGTATTGCCCATGACAGGGGCAAGGGCATGATCATAGCCGTAAATAAGTGGGATGCCGTTGAAAAGAACGACAAGACCATGAATGAGTTCAAAAAGAAGATAGAGAGCATTCTGTCGTTTATGCCTTATGCTGTTATAATCTTTATATCCGCACTTACGGGACAGAGACTCCCTAAGCTTTACGACACCATAGATACTGTGGCTGAAAATAATGCCATGCGTGTCCAGACCGGCGTACTTAACGAGATAATGAGCGAGGCGGTCGTAATGCAGCAGCCTCCTACAGATAAGGGAAAGAGGCTCAAGCTTTTCTATATCACCCAGGTATCGGTAAAACCGCCTACCTTCGTGATATTTGTCAATGACAAGGAGCTTATGCATTTTTCATATACCAGATATATTGAGAACCAGATAAGGAATGCCTTCGGCTTCCAGGGAACTCCTTTAAAGTTTATAATAAGGGAGAGAAAGGAAAAAGATGCCGGACTTTGATCGGCAGGGGTGAGCAGATGAACTTTATTTTCGTTAGACTTATATGCCTGGCTGTCGGCTATCTTTTCGGAATGTTCGAGACCGCATATTTTGTTGGTAAAGCCTATGGCGTAGACATAAGGCAGAAGGGGTCAGGCAATACCGGAACCACGAATACTCTGAGGGTGCTTGGCAAAAAGGCAGGCCTCCTTGTTTTTCTTGGCGATATATTCAAGACCATATTTGCAGTGATCATATGCTACTTCATATTCAGGGAGCAGTTTCCGGATAAGATCTACCTTGTAAAGCTTTATGCGGGATTCGGAAGCATACTTGGCCACAATTTCCCTTTCTATCTTAAGTTTAAGGGCGGAAAAGGAATTGCATCAATGGCAGGTCTTATACTGTCATTTCACTGGATGTTCATTCCCGTGGCATTCGTGCTTTTCTTTGCAACATTTGCCCTTACAAATTATGTGTCGTTAGGTTCGCTTATAATGGCTGCAGGCTTCTTCGGTCAGACCGTTATAATGGGCTGCTTAGGGCTTTTTAAGGGCTATGGCGGCGTGGAGATACCGGGACCGGTGTTGTATGAGATGTATGCGCTTACTTTTATCATAATGGCAATGGGCTTTATCCGTCATATGGAAAATATCAAAAAGCTCATTCGCGGCGAGGAGAGAAAAACCTATCTTTTCAAAAAGAATAAGGAGGAAATAAAATAATGGCAAAAATAGGGGTTATCGGAGCAGGAAGCTGGGGAATCGCGCTTGCATGGCTGTTAATCAATAATGGGCATGAAGTACAGGTTTGGTCAGCTATCGAATCGGAAATCGACATGCTTAAAAAGGAGCATGAACACAAGGATAAGCTTCCGGGGGTAAAGCTTCAGGAATCCATGGAGTTTACTACGGATCTTGCAGATGCATGCAGGGATAAGGATCTGCTGGTACTTGCAGTACCTTCGATTTTCACAAGAAGCACTGCAAAAAGCATGAAGGATCTGGTTAAGGACGGCCAGATCATAACCAATGTGGCTAAAGGCGTGGAAGAGGATACATTGCTTACGCTTTCACAGATAATAGAGGAAGAAATCCCTCAGGCTGTTGTTACCGTTCTCTGCGGACCTTCCCATGCAGAAGAAGTGGCAAAGGGTCTGCCTACAACGGTTGTTTCAGGTGCACACAAGAAGGCTGACGCAGAATATGTACAGAATATCTTCAGCTCAAAGGTATTCAGGGTTTACACATCCCCTGATATGCTGGGAATGGAGCTTGGTGCAGCCCTTAAGAATGTGGTGGCTCTGGCTGCCGGTATGGCTGACGGAATGGGCTTTGGAGACAATACAAAGGCTGCTCTTATCACAAGAGGTATAGCCGAGATCACAAGGCTCGGTACTGCCATGGGGGGAAAAGCGGAAACTTTTGCCGGCCTCACCGGTATAGGCGACCTTATCGTTACCTGCGGAAGCGTTCATTCCAGGAACAGGAAAGCCGGATATCTTATGGGACAGGGCAAGACAGCAAAGGAAGCAATGGACGAAGTAAAGATGGTTGTCGAGGGCGTATATTCAGCGAAAGCAGCCCTTTCCCTTGCGAAGAAATACAATGTGGAAATGCCTATAGTCGAGAAGGTTAATGAAATCCTTTTTGAAGATAAATTAGCCAAGGATGCGCTGGAAGAGCTTATGACCAGGGATAAGAAGTCCGAGCACTCATCACTGCCCTGGGAGGCGTAAGCCAAAAAGCTGACTGGAGCATCAGTTTCAAATATAGTTTAAAAAGACTGTAAAAATGGCGACTCGTTATACCTGAGCCGCCGTTTTTGTATGCATATGTAAAATGTTTTTTCTTTGGGTTAGAACATCCTTGCCTTCATAAGATTGATCTTGCCGGTACTTAATGCGCTGGCATTGTTTACGAATATCACATCGTCGATCTCATGCTCTTTTGCAAGGGTTACAGCGCCCTGCTTGTAATATCTGTAGTCTACTACGTAAACTTCATCGTAATGGTCCACAAGGAAGGGAACAAAGGCATTTCCGAAGGATTCCTTTATTACGAGACATGATGTGCCGTCATTTATATTGGGATTCTTTATGTAGGCATAGGGCTGGTCTCCGCCGATAAATGTATTGAACTTGCTGTAGCGTCCCCATCCTGAAACGTCCTTTATTATGTCCCATTCCATTGTAACACCGTTTTTCTGGGTGATATACATGGTATTGGTTGACAGTGGAACAAAAGCTTCCACTGTGTCAGGAGTTGCTGCCAGGGATGAGCTGCCTGTAGATGAGTAGAAGCTTCCCAGAAAATTGTCAAACTGTACGCAGGTGTAGTCGGTAATGTCATAGGGAGTGAAACCCTTGATCTTTGCGTACTGCCTGTAAGCGTAATAAGCACCCCTTGCGGTCCAGTGGTGGTCTGTCCTGAAATATATGTACTCATTGCGGTGTCTTGCAAGGGCATCAACTATGGGAATAGGGGTAACCTTTTCGTCCATAACCGAGTAGATGTAATTAAAAGCTGCTTTTTCGTCGCTCATATGAAGCTGCTCTTTTACATCTGATCCTAAGTAAAAGTAGCCTGAAAGGGGAATCAGCATTGAATACACATTGCTGACGCCGTCAAGCTCTTCAGCGTATGCGCTGGCCATTTCGGCATATTCATCTGCACATTTCTGCGAGAAGTAGTAGGTGGAATATGCAGCTCCGTTACTTATATATAATGCGCCAAATTTCTCGCCGTCGCTTCCTGCGTCAGAGGCAACGGAAGGAATAGGCGCAAAATCATCAGGATCGTATTTGTTGTCGGATACGGTTGCGTCACCTTCTTCAGATGCAGTTTCATCAGAATTGTCTGTTTCTTCGGAGCTGCCGCCTACGGATGCGGTGTCATCTGTGGGCGGTGTAGGGGGAAGGGGCGGATCCATGCCTTCATCTGCAATATAATACTCGTCCTCTATGGATGGATAGTCTTCCACAACAGGAATCTCATCACCATAGGAGAGTTCGCCGTGGATCTCTTCGTCTTTTATGCCGTAATGGTCCTTCAGGTCGCCGTAGGCAGTCAGGATCTCTTCCCGCCCGGGGTAACTGTCAGCGTACCAGCTCTGCAGGTTATCCAGATACTCGCCTGAAACAAAGCTTTCATCAGAGTAAACCGGGAATTGCTCCAGTTCTCTTTTTTCCAGTTCGCTTACCTGGGGACGGAGATCAGGGATAAAACCTACGATGCTGCCGCCGGCTAAGAGCAGAGTAAATACGGCCACTATGAAAATGGACCATCTTTTTTCAGAACGCTCTGCCTTTGATAATTTGTTTTTTGATTCTTCTGTCTGGATATCTTTTTTGAGTTCTTTTTCTTTATTCTTAGCCATTTTTGTTTCCTAATTTTTTATAAAGCCTTATGTTAAAACCTAAAATATATAAATGGATTGTAACTGTTTCCTATTAAGCACATTACGGACAACAGTAGACATACTATCACTGTCAGGGCGTCAAGTAAATATTTTGTCCTGAATAAAACAGGATGGTCTTCAATTGTCAGGCTGTACAGTTTTTTATGGAGCTTATTGTATACAGGAAGGCACGAAATAATTGCAATCACTAAAAAGAACATATTGTTCTTAAGCGCCAGCAGAGCGGCCCTGTCGGCATAGTATGCCGCACCGCCGTCAAGAGCAAACATCCTGGTCAGAGCGGTCTTAAGGGTCTGTGTATCGTCAAAGTAGAAGATAGTCCATCCGATAAGAACCAGGCACATTGTAAAAAGACAGCGGGGGATATAGAGCATATAATAAAGATGCCGTTTCCGTGACTTTTTTGGCTTGTCAGTTTCAGTTTTTTCTGCTGCGGCTTTTTGTACCGTAATGTCGTCTTTCTGCGGGGCTTTTTCATTGCCAGAAGTCTTATTTTCTTCAATTGAAAGCGCATTCAATTCCTTGATTATGTCGGACAGCTTGACTGTATCTACGGACAGGTCCTGGTCATCAGGCACTATGTCGAGGTTCATTATGCTGATCTGCGGCTCACTGTCGGATTCATCTTCATCAGCTTTTTCAGGCTCTTTTACAGCAGCTTTTTTCGGCTCTTCATTAGCTTTCTTTTCCTTAGGCTTTCTATATATAATGTATTTTTCTATTACAAGAAGAATAAAGTAGTAAAGCCCCCATATAATGAAATTCCAGCTTGCGCCGTGCCAGAAGCCTGTAAGAGCCCATACGACCAGCAGGTTGAAAATATTCCTGATTGCGCTGCAGCGGTTTCCTCCCAAGGGGATATATACATAATCCCTAAAAAATGTGCTGAGGGAAATATGCCAGCGGCGCCAGAAATCAGTTGCGGAAACTGCAACATAAGGGTAATTGAAGTTTTCATCATAATGAAAGCCTATCATGAGTCCCATTCCTATAGCCATATCTGAGTAGGCAGAAAAATCCAAGTATATCTGAAGCATGAAAAAGAACATGCCAACCCAAAGGGCAGGGGCGGATGTGACTGCTATCTGGTCTGCCCCGGCAGGTATCAGGTTATCAACGACTGATGCGCAGGTGTTTGCAAGGAAGGCCTTTTTGGCAAGGCCTGTGCAGAACCGAAGAATACCGCGGCGGCAGTCGGAAACAGAAAACTTTCTTTCGTTTATTTCTTTTTCTACAGTGCTGTACCTTATTATAGGACCGGCAATGCACTGGTGGAACATTGCGGCATAGAGAAGGAGCCGGAAGTAGTTTTTCTGTGCAGATACTTCGCCCTTTGCCACATCGGCATTGTAGCTGATGAGCTGAAAGGTGTAAAAGGATATTCCTATGGGAAGGATTATTTCAGGTATGTCGAAATCGAGTCCTGAGAAATATTTGATGTTTTCAAAGAAGAAAACTGCGTACTTAAAATAGGCAAGGGTTCCCAGCATGCTGACCACATCCAGGACCAGCATTGCGATGGCGCCTTTTTTTTGCCCCTTCTTTAAGAAGTGTTCTTCAGCCAGTGCAAAAAGGTAGCTTACCAGAACCATGGATACCAGAAGGATCACATACTTAGGGCCTGCAAACGCATAGAATATAAGCGAAAAAATAAGCATGCAGGCATTCTTGAGACGGATGCCTGGCATCAGGCAGTAAACCAATAGGTTAAGTGCCAGAAATATGAATACAAAAAACAGGTGCGAGAAAACCATTTTTATCTAAATCTATGTTATATAGTGAACAGCCGGTTTGTTGGCTGTTATTGTTAATACTCTGTAAAATCTATGGCCTGAACAGTCATGTTTTGTTAACCGGTCAGACAAAATGTTATTATAGCAAAAAAAAGCACTTGTGGAAATACAATTTTTATCTTGAAAAAACACGGGGAAAAATTTATAATTGTAGCATATTGAAATGGAGGTTGCAATGCAGAAATATAAGGTCGGCGATTTTGTTATGTGTGGAATGTCCGGATCCTGTAAAGTAGAGGAAATCGGACCGCTTTCATTTGGGGGACCGGATAAGATATATTATTCACTGAAGCCAGTTTATGACTCCAGGGACACTATCTATGTTTCAGTTGATCGCGAAAGCGACATTGCAAGAAAAGTAATCGGCAAGAAGGAAGCTGAGGAAATGATCAAGGAGGTCGTTTCTTCAAAGCGGAAGGGCACTGTGCCTGCTAAGGAAGTCTGTGACGAGATCTTAAGGTCTGCGGACAATATCAAGATTTCCAATATGATAAGGCAGCTGCGCCATCTTCGTGCCGAAAACAGAAAGAACCATAAGAATCTTAATATTTCAGAGGAGAAGATTCTTAAGTGTGCTGAACGCATTTTTTTCAGCGAGGTTGCCACAGCACTTGGCATCACCATGGCGGAGGCTGTGGAGCGGATCAGTGAGGAGCTGGATCCGTAATTTTTGCAGCTTATGTTTTTAGAACAGAGATTTCGGTCTCTGTTCTTTTTGTGTTATCCCATGAACCGCATAGGGAAAATTTTCGGTATAGGTGGGCAGGGGGCATCCCTGCTTAATTCATGAGACGGTCAAAGGAGGCATTATGGCAGAACAGAATAATTTAGAAAGACAAAAAGAATTGACCGAAAAGCTTAGCGAGGCTTCCAGGACTTATTATGCGGAAGACCGCGAGATAATGAGCAATTTTGAATACGACAGGCTCTATGATGAACTAAAAAAACTGGAGGAGGAAAGCGGACTGGTTATGGCGGGCTCTCCGACAGAAAATGTAGGCTATGAGCCGGTAGAGTACCTGCCGAAGGAAAAACATGCATCGCCTATGCTGAGTCTTGGCAAGACAAAGAGCCGGGATGAGTTAAAGGAGTGGCTCGGGGATAAGGAGGGACTGCTTTCATGGAAGGAAGACGGTCTCACTGTTGTAGTAACATATGATGAAGGAAAACTTGTAAAAGCTGTTACGAGAGGAAACGGCGAGGTAGGAGAAGTAATTACGCCTAATGCCCGCACTTTTAAGAATATTCCCCTTGTGATCCCGTACAAAGGCTTATTGGTTGTAAGGGGAGAGGCCGTAATATCCTATAGTGATTTTGAAAAGATAAACAGCCAGGAGATGTCAGCTGACCAGGTATACAAAAATCCCAGAAATCTCTGCAGCGGTTCCGTAAGGGCTCTTGATCCTGCTGTGGCCGCCAGAAGGAATATACAGCTGATAGCATTTGCACTTGTAAGCGCTACGGACCATGCGGAGTCAGGAGATGTGCCTCATGATTTCGGCAACTCATGCGAAAAGCAGTTTGTTTTCCTGAAGGAGCAGGGATTTACCGTTGTTGAGTACAGGAAAGTAAATGCAGATACTGTAGTTCAGGAAATAGAATATTTTGAAAAAGCCATTGAAGAAAATGATATTCCTTCTGACGGCCTTGTACTTTCCTATGATGACCTTGCATATGCAGAGTCTCTCGGCCGGACTGCAAAATTCCCCCGCGGTGCCATAGCGTTTAAATGGGCGGATGAAACTGCTGAAACCGTCCTTCGTGAAGTGGAGTGGCAGACATCAAGAACCGGAATGATCAATCCTATTGCGGTATTTGATTGTGTTGACCTGGAGGGTACAGAAGTAAGGAGGGCATCCCTTCATAATGTAAGCGTGATAAAAGAACTTAAGCTGGGAATCGGCGACCGCATAACCGTTTATAAGGCAAACATGATAATTCCCCAGATATCCGAGAATCTGACCAAGAGCGATAGTCTGGAAATTCCTTCTGTATGTCCTGTATGCGGGGCTCCCTCAAAGATAGTCAGGCAGGTTGATTCAGAAGTTCTTACATGTACAGGAGACAACTGCCCTGCCAAGAAGCTCCGTTCCTTCGTGCATTTCGTGGAAAGGGATGCCATGAACATAGAGGGACTTAGCGAGGCTACCCTGGAAAAACTTATAGGTGCGGGACTCCTGCATGAATTTAAGGATATATATCACCTTAAGGACAAGAGTGAGGCAGTGCTTTCACTGGAAGGCTTCAAAGAAAAGTCCTGCGCAAACCTTATGGAAAGCATAGAAAAAAGCAGGCATACTACAGTGCCAAGGCTTATTTATGCTATGGGAATCCCCGGAGTCGGCGCTGCCGTGGCAAAGCTTATATCCGGTCATTTTTCCCATTCCATAGAAGATATGAAAAAAGCCGGGATTGACGAGCTTTCAGAGATAGAAGGCGTAGGCGAGGTGCTGGCGGGGGCATTCTGCTCATATATGCGGAATGAGACCTTTGTAAGCCAGCTTGACGCACTTGCTGGAGAGCTTGCGGTTGAAGCGGCAAATAGTGGAAACAGTGATAACTCCCTTTCAGGACTAACTTTTGTTATAACGGGCTCGCTTGTTCATTTCGGGAACCGTTCTGACTTAAAGGAACTGATAGAGGCTAGGGGAGGAAAGGTGTCAGGGAGCGTCAGCAAAAAGACTGAATGCTTAATAAATAACGATGCCACATCAACTTCGTCAAAGAACAAGACTGCCATAGCAAACGGCGTGCAGATTCTTACTGAGGATGATTTCCTTGCAAAATACATGCCGGACTATACCGTGTGACATTAT
Source organism: Lachnospiraceae bacterium (assembly GCA_017635395.1). GTDB lineage: Bacteria > Bacillota > Clostridia > Lachnospirales > Lachnospiraceae > NK4A136. Next base: position 18,831 of record JAGBLN010000013.1, on the reverse strand, counting down.
TCGTGTGTTTTGTGCTATAATATATTTTTAATCATTACAATTATGTAAAGGGGGAAAAACATGAGCGGCCAGAAAAAAGATGCTGCAGGAAATACGGCTGAGAATGCAGAAGAGAATAAGGAAAAGGACAATAAGAAAGGCAAGGGCATTATAATACCGGGAATGCCGCCTAAAGGAAAAAGGTCTGAAGGCAACCGGAGATAATTTTATTTGATCAATATAGAGAAAGGAATCAGGCAAGATGCCAATTAGAATTCAGAGCGATCTTCCGGCAAGGGAGCAGCTGGAAAATGAAAATATATTTGTAATGGATGAGACCAGGGCTATCCATCAGGATATCCGCCCTCTTAAGGTATGTATACTTAATCTCATGCCACTTAAGGAGGATACAGAGCTTCAGCTTCTGAGGTCTTTTTCAAATACTCCGCTGCAGATAGATCTGACCTTCCTTATGGTAAAGAGCCATATCCCGCAGAATACGTCAGTAAACCATCTTAACCGTTTTTATACTTCTTTTGATGAAATAAAGGATCAGAAATTTGACGGAATGATAATAACCGGGGCGCCTGTTGAACAGATGCCGTTTGAGGAAGTGGACTACTGGGATGAAGTCTGCAGGATAATGGACTGGACTGATACTAATGTTACATCTACCATGTATCTTTGCTGGGGGGCACAGGCAGGGCTTTATCATTATTATGGCATTGATAAGGTGGCTCTTCCGGAAAAGCTCTTTGGGATATATAGGCACAAGGTACTTCACAGGCGTACCCCTCTTGTAAGGGGATTCGATGATGAGTTTTATGCGCCCCATTCAAGACATACAACCAACAGGACAGAGGACATAGAGGCCTGCAGCGAGCTTACCGTACTGGCAAAGTCTGACGAGGCAGGCGTCCTTCTTGTGAAATCCAATGACGATAAGCGGATATTTGTGATGGGGCATCCGGAGTATGACAGGTACACTCTTGATAAGGAATACAAGAGGGATATCGGCAAGGGGCTGGACATACACCTTCCGTTAAATTATTATCCTGACAACGATCCGGAGAAGAAACCGCTGCTTTTATGGAGAGCACATGCGAATGCGCTTTATTCCAACTGGCTTAACTATTACGTATATCAGGTGACGCCTTACGACCTCGATAAGTGATACGAATAAGCTGTTGTATGTCACGGATAATAATGCAGTTCGTTGAAAGAAAAGGTGAATTTGTGATATTATTTAGCCATGGATATTTTTCAGGCTTACGAGACACTGGGGCTGCAGTATGGAGCCTCGCCGTCTCTTGTTAAAAGTACATACCATAGGCTATGTAGGGAGCTTCATCCCGATACTCCGGGAACGACTGAAGCGGATCATGAAAGATACCTGCAGGTTGTGAGTGCATATGAACTTATACTAAGGTCAAGCATGATGGCCACATCCGTACCACAGGGACGTGTAATAGGAAGGCCTGTTATGAGTGCACCTAAGCCCGGCGGAAGGGTGCTGGGAAAGAACTCGGTTTCTGCACATCCAGGAACAGCGGCCAGCAAGGCTGACAGAAGAAAGTTTGAAAAACAGATGCAGCAGTCCAGGGATGAGCGTCGTATTAAGGAAGCTGAGGAACTTAAAAAGAGACAGAATGAGCTTGCAAAGCAGCGCGAGAAAGAAAGGCAGATACTTAACGAAATCCGTATGATCAGACTTGCGCATATCATACATGAAACTCTTGCCGAGGATATGAAGTCAAAAAAAGAGGGTAACTGACAATGGCAATGGATTTTGATGATGATTTATATAAGCTGACGCTGCCGTATTTAAAAGCTGAGAGATATAGCGGCAGCTGCGACGGCAAGAGGTTTTTTCTTGAAAAGTATAAAGAAAATGAAGAGGCAGATCCGCAGCTGAGGGTTTGTATATGGCCGGAGCCGTATGGCTATGATAATACTGATGAGAACCTGAAGAGTTATACGTTTTATGAGTTTTCACAGGAAGGACTTGATGAGGCCTGGAATTTTGTGAAAGCAATTGTTGGGAATCAAGGGAACCAGGCATAACCAGCTTTATAATACAGTTAGAGAGGATTTGAACGGGGAGAGTTATATGAAAAAATCACTTAAAACGAAAGCGCTGCTTTTGGTATCCGGAGCTCTTGCAGTAATTGTAATGTGTTCCACCCTTATCAGTTATATTTTTTATACGAATGCCCTGGACGGGTATGTAAGGGAAGTCGTAAAAGAAGAATCAAAAGGGCAGTTTTTTGTGATTTTTACCTGCAGTATGGTCATACTTGCGGTAATACTGGTGGTGATTTCCTCGATACTGCTGGAGGTTTATTTCGTAAAGCCTGTCACTGATATGACAAAGGCGATTTCCTCCATAACATATAGCGAAGCCGGAATGTCTGAAGGCGAGGAGGGCGAGAAGGCGCTTACCCTTAAAGATTTGGATATTGATTCCGGAGATGAGATAGAGGAGCTTTACCATGCCCTTCTGAAGTTTAGGCTTGATACTGCCGAGTATCTTTTAAGCATACGTGAGGACAGCTGGGAGCGTGAACATGACAGCATGACCATGCTGTCAAACAGGGTAAAGTTTGATAAACGTAAAGTTGAAGTATATCCCTATGCAGATTCAATATATATTGCATGCCTTAATGTAATAAATATGCATGTGGTAAATGACGAGATAAGCACGGAGGCCGGTGACGGAATCATTTCAAAGGTGGCAAGGGAGCTAAGACGCCTTTCATCTGAGAATATCCATACATACAGGCTTGAAGAAGACCATTTTATGGTAGTGTTCTGCGGATATCTTGAGGAAGAGGCTATATCCGTTATAACAAAGTGGGTAGAGCGTGTGGGACGTCTCAACCGAAATTCGGATAATTTCGAGTGCCGCCTCAGCTGGGGCGGATGCTTTGGCGAAGGCATATTTGATGTGGATGACATATATAAGCATGCAGACACCGAGCTTTACTGCAATACAGCCGTAGCAAAGAAAGAAATTGCTGGCAATAACTGATTGTAACATTGTTTCTGATTAATAAGGGGATTACACTTGGTTAGGATAGACCGTCTGGATAAACTTGACCGGATCAATTATTATTCTAAGATGCACTGTCACTTGGTAAAGTGGTGGAATGTTAATATGGTCACGCCGGATAGTGAGGAAGAATCCTCAGGATCTGACGGGGCTGATAGCTATGACCCTGATGCAGAAGCTGAAAAGCTTATTATGGAGGCGCTGGGTGAGGATGCAGGCGATGCTGATGCGGGCGGAACGGCTGAATCCTCGTCAGCTGAATCTGATCCCTTCGGATCTCGGGATGATATTCCGCCGGATGCGCTTGAAATATACAATCGCCTGATGGCTGAGGCTGCTGCTGATGAGGCTGCCAAGCAGGCAGAGATAGAGGCTGCTAAAGCGGCTGCGCAATAAGGATAGATGATAAAGCAAAACACCATGCCGGAGGGCATGGTGTTGTTTTTATTTTACGGTTCATGAATATTGCGAAGTTTATACTGCTTTGTTATTTTCCTGAGCCTTTTTCTTGGCCAGGTTCTTATTTGCAGTAGAAAGCATAAGCTTTATCCTGTTCAGCTGGTTAACTTCGCTGGCGCCGGGATCGTAGTCAATGGCAACAATATTTGAGGTAGGATATTTTTTCCGGAGAGCCTTTATGACGCCTTTTCCCACTACATGGTTAGGGAGGCATCCGAAGGGCTGGGTGCAGACGATGTTTTCCGTACCGGAATGTATGAGTTCAAGCATCTCGCCGGTAAGGAACCATCCTTCACCTGTCTGGTTTCCTATGGAAACTATATCCTGGGCATATTTTACCAGGTCGTGAATATCTGCAGGGGGCTCAAAGTGTTTGCTGCGCCTGAAGAGCTTTGAAGGATATGAGCGTACCCAGTCCATTGCCTTCATTCCGAGCTTTGCCTTGTTGGCACTCTTCCTGCTCATACCCAGCTCATCTGCTTTGTATATCTGGTTATAGAAGCAGTAATACATGAAATCCAGGAGATCCGGAACTACCGCTTCTGCACCTTCTTTTTCAAGAAGGTCTACAAGGTAGTTATTGGCTGCAGGGGAGAACTTTACAAGAATTTCACCAACGACGCCGACCCTGGGTTTGCGTTCTTCATATATGGGGATGTTATCAAAATCTTCTATGATGCCTTTGCAGAGCTTTTTATATTTTCCAATGGAAATGTGCTTTGCTGATACAAAGGCCTGGCATTCTTTAAGCCATTTCTGGTGTACAGCTTCCACGGATCCGGGCTCTTTTTCATAAGGACGCATTCTGTAGATGCACTTCATGAATATGTCACCGAATACAGCAGCGCAGATTCCCCTGAGAAGGATATTTGCGTCAAGCTTAAAGCCGGGATTGGATTCAAGTCCGCTTAAGTTAAGTGAGATGACGGGGATATTGGGATAGCCCGCTTTCTCAAGTGCCCTTCTTATGAAGCCTACATAGTTGGTAGCCCTGCATCCGCCGCCGGTCTGGGACATTATGAGAGCCAGGTGGTCTGTATCGTATTTACCTGTTTCGATGGCCTCTATGAGCTGGCCGATAGTGCAGAGTGAAGGATAGCAGGCATCATTGTTTACGTATTTAAGTCCCACGTCAACGGAGTGCCTGTTGTCATTATCCAGCACATGGAGATTGTAGCCGCAGGCCTTGAATGCGGGCTCAAACATATCAAAGTGCAGGGGAGACATCTGAGGGCAGAGTATGGTATAGGTCTGCTTCATTTCCTCAGTGAAAAGCACTCTGTTTATATTGGTAGGACGTATGGTACGCTTTTCAGCTTTTCTTTCCTTTACTTCAAGGGCGGCTATAAGGGAACGCACACGGATCCTTGCAGCACCAAGGTTATTTACTTCGTCGATCTTTAAGCAGGTATATATCTTGTCGGAACCGGAAAGAATATCATTTACCTGGTCTGTTGTAACTGCATCAAGGCCGCAGCCGAAGGAGTTAAGCTGGATGAGATCCAGGTCCTCCCTGGTGCGGGCAAATGTTGCAGCACGGTAAAGCCTTGAGTGGTACATCCACTGGTCTGAAACAATAAGAGGTCGTTCAGGATGTCCCAAATGAGAAACAGAGTCCTCCGTAAGTACAGCGATATCATAGCTGTTAATAAGCTCAGGAATACCGTGGTTGATCTCAGGGTCGATATGGTAGGGACGTCCTGCAAGAACAATGCCGCGCTTGTGGTTCTGTTCCATCCATTTAAGGACTTCTTCGCCTTTACGCTGCATGTCATCGTGGGCTTTGCCCAGCTCATCCCATGCCTTTTCAACGGCGTCGCTTATCTTGTCAGGATCTATCTCTGAAAATTCCTTTGTAAGTGCATAGGTTATGGTATCAACACTCGCAAAATTCATGAAGGGATGTCTGAATATAACCTTGCCATCCGTTATATCCTCGACATTGTTCTTTATGTTTTCAGGATATGAGGATACGATAGGGCAGTTGTAGTGGTTATTTGCATCCGGTGTCTCATTGCGCTCATAAAAGAGTGAAGGATAAAAGATGAAATCAGGCTTCTGCTCTATGAGCCACTGTACATGACCGTGGGCAAGCTTTGCAGGGTAGCATTCCGACTCTGAGGGAATGGACTCAATGCCCAGCTCATATATCTTTCTGGTGGAAGAAGGGGAAAGCATTACCCTGTAGCCCAGCTCCTTAAAGAATGTAGCCCAGAAAGGATAGTTTTCATAAATATTAAGTACTCTTGGAATACCTACTGTTCCCCTTGGCGCCTGATCAGCTGGAAGGGGTTCATAATCAAAGAATCTCTTTAATTTGTACTCAAAGAGGTTAGGGATATTGTTAGCGTTCTTGGGCTTGCCAAGTCCTCGCTCACAGCGGTTACCGGAAATGTACTTACGGTTGCCGGAGAAATTGTTGATGGTTAGACGGCAGTTGTTGGTACAGCCGCGGCACTTTGACATTGATGTTGTAAATGTGAAATTATCAATGTCGGAAAAGGAAAGCATGGTGGTCTGGTAGCCTTCCTCATATCTTTCACGGGACACAAGGGCGGCACCGAAGGCACCCATTATGCCGGCTATGTCAGGCCTTATTGCATGGCAGCCTGCTATGTTTTCGAAGCTTCTGAGTACTGCGTCATTATAAAAGGTTCCGCCCTGTACGACGATGTTTTTGCCCAGTGCGGAAGCATCGGAAACCTTTATTACTTTGAACAGTGCGTTCTTTATTACGGAGTAGGCAAGGCCTGCGGAAATATCGGCAACTGATGCGCCTTCCTTCTGGGCCTGCTTAACCTTTGAATTCATGAATACGGTACATCTGGTACCAAGATCGATAGGGTGCTCTGCAAACAGCGCAGCCTTGGCAAAATCCTGAACACTTAAGTTAAGGGACTTAGCAAAAGTCTCAAGGAAAGATCCGCAGCCGGATGAACATGCTTCATTGAGCATAACAGAATCAACATTGCCGTTCTTGATGCGTATGCACTTCATGTCCTGGCCGCCGATATCCAGTATGCAGTCTACGCTGGGATTGAAGAATGCTGCGGCGTAGTAGTGTGCAACGGTCTCAACCTGACCGTCATCAAGTAAAAATGCGGCTTTCATCAGTGCCTCGCCGTAACCGGTGGAGCAAGCTCTCACGATGTGAGCATCTGCGGGAAGCTTTGATTTTAATTCTGCAAATGCCTTAAGTGCAGTCTCGAGAGGTGAACCGTTATTATTGGAATAAAAAGCCCAGAGTAGTTCGCCTTTTTCGGAAACCAGGGCCATTTTTGTGGTGGTGGAACCAGCGTCAATTCCTAAGAAACAGTTGCCGGAATAGCTTCCGATCTCGGCTGTCTCAACTCTTGCTTTATCATGTCTTGCAGTAAATTCGTCATACTCAGCCTGGTCCTTGAAAAGGGGCTCCATTCTTTCTACTTCGAATTCCATATGTATACCGTTTTTCAGACGGTTTGCTATATCGGAAAGAGTAGTAGCATTTTCACCTTTGGAATTAAGCGCTGAACCGATGGCTGCGAAAAGGTGTGAGTTCTCTACATCTATAGTATGCTCTTCATCAAGCTTAAGTGTCCTGATAAAAGCAGCCTTAAGCTCTGATAGGAAGTGAAGAGGGCCGCCCAGAAAAGCAACATGTCCTCTTATGGGTTTTCCGCAGGCAAGACCTGAGATAGTCTGGTTAACAACAGCCTGGAAAATAGATGCGGAAAGGTCTTCCCTGGTAGCACCGTCGTTGATGAGGGGCTGTATATCCGTCTTTGCGAAAACACCGCATCTTGCTGCTATGGTGTATAGTGACTTGTAATCCTTGGCATATTCGTTAAGTCCTGCGGCATCTGTCTGAATAAGGGAAGCCATCTGGTCTATGAAGGAACCGGTGCCGCCGGCACAGATTCCGTTCATTCGCTGCTCCACATTGCCGTTTTCGAAATAGATTATCTTTGCATCCTCACCGCCAAGCTCAATTGCTACGTCGGTTTTAGGGGCAAAGGTCTCAAGGGAAGTACTTACTGCTATAACTTCCTGGACAAAAGGAATATTAAGATGGGTAGCGAGGGTAAGACCGCCGGATCCGGTTATGACGGGATAAACCGCCCTGTCGCCGGTCTTTTCCATTGCTTTTTCCGTAAGCCCTTGAAGTGTCTTGCTTATGTCGGCGAAATGCCTTTCATAATCAGAAAAAAGAATGTTGTTTTCTGAATCAATCAGTGCAACCTTTACGGTTGTCGATCCTATATCTATACCGAGACGGAGAGTCTCGTCAGTGGTAATGCTGGAATTACTCATTATTCCTCTTTCTGCCGCTGGCGGCATCTATGTCTGTCATGAAGAAAAGCTGTCCGGCAATTCTTTCTGACACTTTACTTCGCTCATGATCCCCCACACCACAAAAAAGTCACACATCTGAATATTATAAATGTGGCGGAGGCTTATTTCAAGTATCAATCTATTGTGGTTTATCTATTGATGATTGAGGATTTTTACAAAATCTGGTATCATTACTCATTGTATGAAACAAAAAATCAATCTGCCGGAAGAGTCATGTTATGGCCGGTATGGCGGCAGATTGGAAAGAGTAAAGGAGATAAAAATGGAACCTATTGAATTCAGATATGATACACAGCTGCTTATAGACGGAGACGACCTTGATGAGGATGAGGTTAACGAATACTTCACGACTCATTTCAAAGGAGACTGTCTTCTTGCAGTTGGCGGAGACGGTGATCCCATAAAGATTCACTTCCATACAAATGAACCATGGCTTGTGCTTGAGTACTGCAGGAGCCTGGGAGAGATATATGATATCGTGGTAGAGGATATGGACCGTCAGGCGAGAGGACTGCAGGGATGAATTTTTTGGTTAAGCTTGAAAAGAAAATCGGGAAGTATGCCATAAGGAATCTTCCGATGTATATGCTGGCCACATATGCCATTGGCTATATTGTGCAGCTGATCAATTCGGATGTGACATTTTTCCTGTCGCTTAATCCACAGGCCATACTGCATGGCCAGGTGTGGAGGCTTTTTTCCTGGGTGCTGATACCGCCGGACAGCGGAAATATCATATTTACAGCCATAATGCTGTTCTTTTATTTTTCCATAAGCCGGACGCTGGAGCAGACCTGGGGGTCGTTTTATTTTAATTTTTATATCTTTATGGGACTCATATTTACTGTAATCGGTGCTTTCTGCATGTTTGGGTACAGTGAACTGTTCCTGCAGGAGAAAATGGCTTTCGTTAACGCGAATATGCAGATGGCCTACGGAGAGATACCGGCTATTTACGGTGGCTCCTGGTTTTATGCTACATATTCGACGCTGTTTTCAACCTACTATGTAAATATGTCAATTTTCCTTGCCTATGCGGCTACATATCCGGATATGCAGGTGCTGATCATGTTCATCATACCTGTAAAGGTTAAGTACCTTGGAATAATCTATTCGATAATCCTTGTGCTTGAGGCTTTCGGAATGGGCGTAATGGGACTGTTTGTCATCGGTGCTTCGCTGCTTAATTTCGTTGTATTCTTTATAATGACGAGAAGGAGCCTGCGGATAACTCCAAAGATGCGGGCAAGACAGAAGGATTTCAGAAAAAAGACGACGGCTGCAACCCAGGCAAGAAAGGTGGCAAAACATAAGTGTGCAATCTGCGGCCGGACAGCCGAGGAATATCCGAACCTGGAATTCAGGTTCTGTTCGAAATGCGAGGGGAATTATGAGTTTTGCCAGGACCATCTGTTTTCCCATAAGCATTTTAAACGGAGTGATACCTAGGCTGTGTATTTTGATATGAATCGGAATGAATTTTTATCTAGTATTTTAAAGTTGCATTAATGCGACGTATCTAAGGAACAATGACAGCAGAAGAAAAATTTATAGAAAAGATAACTGAACTAAAAGACATTGCCATGATCCAAGGCGGGATGTTAACTCAGGATCAGGTAGACGAGGCATTTCCTGATATCAACGATGTACAGAAAAAGGTCCTTATAGATTATTTTAAGGATAATAACATCGGCATAGGCAGTCCCTTAAAGGATGAGGAATTCCTTACCGAAAAGGACAGCCGTACCATAAAGATGTACATGGAAGACTTAGAGGTCATCGAAGAGATTGATGATTCCATGAAGCGTGTCCTTATAATGAACGCCCTAAACGGTGACAAAACGGCAAGGGAACGGCTTATAAATAGTTACTTAAGGACCGTTGTGGATACTGCGAAACTGTACAGCAACCAGGGGGTAGAGACAGGCGACCTTATAGGCGAGGGCAATATTGCGCTTATTACAGCCATATCCATGCTCGAATGCATAGAGGATCCTTCGGACTGTGACGAAATGGTTATGCGCATGGTGATGAATACCATGGATGAGCTGATTAATGCTGAAAACTCAGAGTATGAGTCAGACCGTAAGGTAATGGCCATGATAATGAAAGTGCTTGGGAAGGCAAAGGAACTTTATGAGACCTTCGGCCAGAAGTGTTCAGTTCAGGAACTGGCTGATGCAGGGAATTTTACTTTCAACGATATCTACAGTGCCATAAGTCTTGCACCGGACTGTAAAGAGTATATCGATGTGCCAGAAGACGGTGGTGAAGAATGATGGAGTTCGGCGAAAACGACTATAAATACATCTTGCAGGAATTTTCCAAGACCATGATTGGCGCAAGGTACACTTACTCAGAAATCATGTCTGCAGAAAGAGCTCCTTTTAAGTTCCAGACCATTGTGGACAGGCTTATCCTTCCTTATGCAGATCCTGACATGATGATCGGTGACCACATCCTCCGCATGAACAAGGATGACAAGAATTACCGCATCTACGAGAATCTCAAAATAAAGATAAGGTGTTGTGTCCCTGACGGTGATGGATATAAGACTAAGGACTTTCGGATAAACGAGATTACAGAATTGGATGAACCAACCAAAGAGGGACTCGTGGTCCAGGAGATAGCATTTTCGAATTTAGCATTGATGGGATTTAAGTTGTAAGCTTCTAAGCCGTTCCCCGCCGACGGCAGAACTATCGGTGGCGGAGCTACAGGGCTGAGAATGCAAAGTATTAAGGAGGCAATATGTTCAAAAAAGAAAATTTAAGTGCATACAATGTGGTAGAGCATCACTACAGTGAGGATCTTAAGAGTGAAGCCTATCTTATGGAGCATATAAAGAGCGGTGCCAGGGTAGCGTTGCTTGATAATGACGAGGAGAATAAGGTCTTTTATATCGGTTTCCGTACACCGCCTAAGGATTCAACCGGCGTAGCCCATATCCTGGAGCATTCAGTGCTCTGCGGCTCGGAAGCTTTTCCTGTAAAGGATCCTTTTGTGGAGCTGGCAAAGGGCTCGCTTAATACCTTCCTCAATGCCATGACCTATCCGGATAAGACCGTATATCCGGTGGCATCCTGCAATGACCAGGACTTCAAGAACCTTATGCATGTATATATGGATGCGGTGCTCCATCCCAATATCTACTCGGAGGAAAAAATCTTCCGCCAGGAGGGGTGGCATTATGAAATGGAGGATAAAGACTCTGAGCTTACCCTTAACGGCGTAGTTTATAATGAGATGAAGGGGGCCTTTTCTTCGCCTGACGATGTGCTTTCCAGGGAGATAATGAATTCGCTTTTCCCGGATACGGCATATGGCGTAGAGAGCGGCGGCGATCCCGATTTCATACCTGACCTTACATACGAGAATTTTCTCAAGTTCCATGGGGCATATTACCATCCTGTTAATTCATACATTTATCTCTATGGAAATGCTGACTGGAATGAACGCCTTGAGTGGCTTGATAAGGAATACCTTAGCAAATACGAAAGGATAGAACTGTCTTCTCATCCGGGCATACAGGAAGCATTTAAGGAGCCGTTGCATATCGTTAAGCATTATCCTATTTCCGAAGATGAAAATGAGGAGAAGGCGACATACCTTTCATACAATGTTGTATTGGGGAGCAGCACTGACAGGGCGCTGTATATTGCTTTCCAGCTGATAGACTATGCGCTTACTACCGAGGGTTCAAGGCTTAAGAAGAATCTTGTTGATGCAGGCATCGGCACGGAAATCACATCCAGCTTTGAAAACGGCATATGCCAGCCCTATTATTCCATAGTGGCAAAGAATGCTGATCCTTCGGATGAGGATAAGTTTGTTGAGATAATAGAGGCAGAATTTGCAAGGGTGGTAAAGGAAGGCTTTGATAAAAATGCACTTTTGGCATGCCTGAATAAAAAGGAATTCAAGTACAGGGAAGCTGATTCGGCTCATTATCCTAAGGGACTGCTGCTTGGTCTCACCTGTATGGACAGCTGGCTTTATGATGACAGCCTGCCTTTCATACATGTTGAGGAACTTGATACATTTGCATTCCTCAGGGAAAAGATCGATACAGACTACTTTGAAAAGCTTGTGGAGAAGTACCTGATAAGCAATGAGCACCGTTCTGTACTTCGCCTGGAACCTGAAAAAGGAATGACGGCAAAGAAGGAAGCGGAGCTTGCGGAAAAGCTTGCAGCGTACAGGGATACGCTTACTGAAGAGGAAAGGGAAAATATAGCAGCTGATACAAAAGCTCTTAAGGACTATCAGGCTACTCCCGATACGGAAGAAGCATTAAAGTGCCTGCCGGTACTCAAGAGGAGCGACATCAGGAAAAATATCCTGCCCCTTGTAAATGAGTGGACCGAGGTTGACGGGATAAAGACTCTTTTCCATGAGATAGATACTAACGGCATACTGTATTTTACAATGTTTTTTGACCTTAAGAAGATGCCCATAAGACTTTATCCTTATATGGGTCTGCTTACAAATGTTCTTAAAGGCGTAGATACCAATGCTCATTCCTACGAACAGCTGGGATATGAAATCGATAAGTATACCGGCAGGCTGTCATTCCTGACAGACAGCCTTATAAAAGGGGAGGACAACTCGGATTATGTAATGAGCGCAACCGTGTCTGTAAGGTGCCTCAGGACAAATGCGGCAAAAGCAGCGGAACTAATAAAGGAAGTACTGCTTGGTTCTGTTATTGATGATCCTAAGCGTGTGAAGGAGATCATTGCGGAAGTAAGGTCTTCCATGCAGGGAACCATGAGCTACATGGGCCATCTTGTTGCTTATTCCCATATTATGGACTGTATCTCTGAGTCAGAAAAGCTGAACGGCATGATGAGCGGTATGGAATTTTACCGTCTCCTTGAAGACTGGGAAAAGAATTTTGACGAATGCTGGGAAGAGATAAAGAAAAATCTGGCTGAGGTTCTTTCTGTTGCGTACAGAAAAGACATGCTTACCTTGGATGTGACCGGTTCAAAGGAAGAGCTTAAGTCCCTTGAAGGACTGATCGGTCCTATAGCAGAAGCACTTCCTAGTGGCGAGATAACGGAGGAAAGAGGAAAGGTGGAGCTTAAGCGCGAAAATCTTGGACTCAGCAATTCTGCCCAGGTGCAGTATGTCTGCAAGGGTGGAAGTTATAAGTCGGCTGGCCTTTCGTATGATTCGAGATTAAGAATCCTTCATACCATTCTGGCTTATGAATACCTTTGGACAAATGTGCGTGTCAAGGGCGGAGCCTATGGCTGCATGAACTCTTTCAGAAGGACCGGTGAGAGCTACTTTGTTTCCTACAGGGATCCGAATCTCAAGGAGACCATAGAGATATTTGACGGCATTGCTGATTTTGTGGAGGGCTTTGAGGCTGACGAGGCCGTGATGACGAAATTCATCATAGGAACAATGAGCGACCTGGATATTCCGCTTACGCCATATGCCAGTGCCGTAAGGTCAAGATATTCAGAGCTGGCTGGAATCAGTGCGGAACAGCTCCAGAAGGAAAGAGATATGGTGCTTGCGGCGAATGCTGAAGACATTAGGGGGCTTGCAAAATATGTAAAGGCTGTCATGTCCGACCCGCTTATATGCGTTGTAGGAAATGAGGGCAAGATCAAAGATGCAGCAGACTGCTTTGACCGTGTAGAGGCAATGTTCCATTGATGGCGTCAGGAGAGTTATATGGCTGATAATACAGAAAAAAAATCAGGTTTTGCGGTGCTGATAGGAAGACCCAATGTGGGCAAGTCCACGCTTATGAATCATCTCATAGGCCAGAAGATAGCTATCACATCGCCGAGGCCGCAGACTACAAGGAACCGTATCCAGACCGTTTATACGGATGAGCACGGACAGGTTATCTTTGTGGATACTCCCGGCCTTCATAAGGCAAAGAATAAGCTTGGGGACTACATGATGGCAGCGGCAAACCGTTCCATCAGAGAAGCTGACATAGTGTTATGGCTTATAGAACCTGACAAGCAGGTCAATGACAGGGATATGGACATAGCAGGTCAGATAAAGGATTTAAAGCTGCCTGTTTTCCTTGTCATCAATAAGATTGATACAGTGAAAAAGCCTGTACTGTTAGAGGTTATAGAAGCTTACAGGAAGCTTTTGGATTTTAATGAGATCATCCCGGTGTCAGCCCTTAAGAACGAGGGCTTAGATGACCTGATGAAGAGTGTTTTTGAATATCTGCCGGTGGGACCCTACTACTATGACGAGGACGAGCTGACAGACCAGCCTATGCGGCAGATTGTTTCTGAACTTATAAGAGAAAAGACGCTACGGCTTTTAGATAAGGAAATACCCCATGGAATTGCCGTAGTGATCGACAGCCTGAAAAAGCGTGAAGGCAAGAATCTCTGCGATATTGATGCTACAATCATTTGCGAGAAGAGTTCCCACAAGGGCATCATAATAGGTAAGAACGGAGCTATGCTTAAGACCATAGGCTCGCAGGCAAGGCTGGAGATCGAAAAGCTGCTGGAGATGAAGGTCAATCTGAAACTCTGGGTAAAGGTAAAGGAAAACTGGAGGGACAGCGACCTGTTCGTAGCAAATTTCGGCTATAACAAGAATGACTTTAAGAACGATTAGTAAATGGCAGAACTGTTTAATGCACCGGGGATAATCTTAAAGAGCGAACCGGTAAATGAATATGACAGACGGGTCGTGATCCTTACCGGCAATACCGGCAAGATTTCGGCCTTTGCAAACGGTGCACGCAGGCAGGGGAACCGCTTTCAGGCATGCACCGATCTTTTTGTTTTTGCGGATTTTAAGCTGTACGCAGGCAGGAACGCCTATACCATATCCGAAGCAAATGTAAAAAATTATTTTGGGGAATTCAGGGAAGACTTTGATGCATCGCTTTACGGGATGTATTTTTTAGAGGTTTCGGATTATATCACCCGTGAAAATAATGACGAAAAGGAAATGCTTATATTGCTGTATCAGGCTCTGCGAGCACTGATACATCCGGCGTATGATAAGCGTCTGGTAAAATGCGTCTTTGAGATAAAGGCCATAATGCTGCAGGGGGAGTTTGACCTTGGCAGATATGAGGACCGGGACAAAACTATACGCTATACTCTTAACTTCATACTGAATACAGATTCAAAATCATTATTTAGCTTTACCTTAAAGGAAGAAGCAATAAAGGAGCTGGCACTGATAGCGAAGAATGAGTGCCGAAAAGTCTGGGACGGCCATCGGTTCAAAAGTGAAGACATGCTGGAGATGGTACTCTGACAATGATTATCAGAATGGATCAAAAATTTCTACTTGCATATTACCGGATAAAATGTTAATATGAAACTCCGTGAAATATCCTTGCTTGTCCGCAAGGGCAGGCCAATAAGTCCAAAAGGAGGTAAAGACAGCATGAACAAGTACGAATTAGCCGTTGTAGTCAGCGCTAAGCTCGGAGAAGAGGAAAGGGCTGCTGTCATTGACAAGTGTAAGGAGTATGTTGCCAGATTTGGCGGCACAGTTACAGAAGTCAAGACAGATGAGGCACCCAGGAAGCTTGCTTATGAGATTCAGAAGCAGAAGGAAGCTTACTACTCATTCATTCAATTCGAGTCTGAGGATAGCGAGACACCGGTCGAGCTTGAGAACAGGATCAGACTTCGTGAAGATCTTCTCCGTTTCTTGTGCGTCAGACTTGACGAGGCATAAAGAAAGGAAGATATTATTATGAACAAAGTTATTTTGATCGGAAGACTGACAAAGGATCCTAACGTTTCATATTCACAGTCCAATGGAGAGTCCAGAGCTATAGCAAGATATACTCTCGCAGTAGACAGGGGATTTTCAAGGAACAATTCAAACGGCGACCAGCCTACAGCAGATTTTATCAGTTGCGTGGCATTTGGTAAGACTGGAGAGTTTGTTGAAAAGTATCTTCGTAAGGGCACTAAGATTGCAGTTACAGGGAGGATCCAGACAGGAAGCTATACCAACAAGGAAGGACAGAAGGTTTATACTACTGACGTAGTAGTAGAAAACCATGAGTTTGTTGAAAGCAAGAATGCTAATGGCGGCGGAAGCAGCTTTAGCGGCGGTTCTTCAGCTCCTTCAGCACCGGATAGTGATGAGGATTTCATGAATATTCCCGGTGGTATAGACGATCAGATACCCTTTAGCTGAGTTGAATTTTTAATGGTGTACATGAACAGGAGGCTTTATCATGGCATTTAATAAAGAAGACAGAGGAACAGCACCCAAGCGTCGTCCGGGTGGAGTTCATCGCCGCAGAAAGGTTTGCGTATTCTGTGGCAAGGCAGTAAATAAGGAAGGTAAGGAGAATCCCGAGGTTGTTATAGACTACAAGGATACAAACAAGCTTCGCAAGTATGTTTCAGAGCGTGGCAAGATTCTTCCCAGACGCGTAACAGGATGTTGTGCAAAGCATCAGAGAGAGCTGACAACAGCTATCAAGAGAGCTCGTCACATAGCTCTTATGCCCTACACAACAGAGTAATATTTTTACAAAAGGTTTTTCACGAGATTGTCGCCACACTGTTTACAGTGTGGCGATTTTAGTTTTCTCATCTATACAAACAGTTGAGAATATAGCAGAAATTTAGTAAAATAGACCTTATGGCGACAAAGGTAAAAACAAAAGGTAAACTAAAGACATATCTTCAGATGCCGCTGCTTTTAGGAATAGCACTGGCACTTGTAAATGTGGTTGTATATATGCTAAATACTGATGCCGGAATACTGCTCACGGTGTTTGTTGTCATTTATCTAACGACCATAATTCTCATGATGATTTTTTCCGGGCCTGCGTTGGAAGCCGAACTTATAAGTTTTGCCACGGAGTATGGGCAGATCCAGAAGCAGCTTTTAAAAGAGCTTGAGCTGCCCCATGCGCTTCTGGATGAGAACGGCCGTGTCATATGGATGAACAGGGCTTTTGAAGCCATGGGATCCCATGAAAAATTCTATAAAAAATCTATTTCGAATATTATACCTGAGCTTACAAAGGATAAGTTTCCGGAGGATGACGGAACCGTTGAGCATGATGTTATCATAGGGGACAGGGATTTTCAGGCGAGGATGAAGCGCATCAGCCTGCAGGACATGGCGCTTTTAGCTGATATGAGGGACGGAAGGGATTACGATGGCTATCTTATTGCAGTCTATCTTTTTGACAGGACTGCCCTTAAGATGGCGTTAAAGGAAATAGACGACCAGTCACTTGCGGTGGGGCTTGCGTACATTGACAACTATGAGGAGACTATAGAGAATGTCCAGGATCCGGAAAAAAGGAGCATGCTGGCTGTTTATACAGATACAGCAATACAGAAGAGCTTCACTGCCCTTGACGGAATAGTCAGGAAAACTGAAAAAGATAAGTACCTTGTTATTTTTAGGAAAAGCGCACTCAAGATCCTTGAGAATGAAAGGTTCCAGGTGCTTGAGGACGTCAAGAAGACCAGCGGTAACTCTGCAAGCCCGGTAACCTTAAGTATAGGCGTGGGCGTAGACGGTCTGACCTATGCACAGAACTGTGAGTTTGCAAGAAATGCAATCGACCTTGCTCTTGGACGCGGCGGCGACCAGGCTATAGTGAAGAACCGCAAGGGCATCAGCTATTACGGCGGAAAGAGCCAGCAGAAGGAAAGCATGACCAGGGTTAAGGCCAGGGTCAAGGCACAGGCTATGGAAGAAATCATATCCGCAAGGGACAAGGTCTTTGTTATGGGACACCGTAACGGTGATGCGGACAGCTTTGGAGCAACTGTGGGAATAAAGTGTGCCTGCGTAAACCTGAAAAAAGAATGCCATATCGTGCTTGATTCGGTTACGCCTTCATTACAGCCTCTCGTTGATCTGTATAAAAATGATCCAGGCTATGAAGACAATACCATAATAACAGGGCAGAAAGCCTTAGACCTGGCGGGTGAAAATGCGGTACTCGTTGTTGTTGACGTAAATAAGCCAAGCATTACTGAATGTCCTGAGCTTTTGAAAAAATGCAGTTCAATAATCGTGCTGGATCACCACAGGCAGGGAACCGAGTCCATTGAAAATGCCACACTGGCGTACATAGAGCCTTATGCATCCAGTGCCTGTGAGATGGTTGCAGAGATACTTCAGTATATCCATGACGGCGTTAAATTCAAGGGCGTGGTTGCAGACTGTCTTTACAGCGGACTTGTGATGGATACTCAGAACTTTACCGCAAAGACCGGCGTAAGGACTTTTGAGGCTGCGGCATATTTAAGACGAGGCGGTGCAGATGTTACCTTAGTAAGAAAGCTTTTCCGCGATGATCCCGTGGATTACAGGGCAAAGGCTGAAGCAAACGGTAATGTGGAGGTATACAAGAAATACTATGCCATATCAACCTGTCCCAGTGACGGCATAAAGAGTCCTACCGTTGTTGCGGCCCAGTCTGCAAACGAGCTTCTAAACATAAGCGGAATAAAGGCAAGCTTTGTTATGACAGACTACCAGGACAAGATATATATATCCGCAAGATCCATTGATGAGGTAAATGTCCAGCTTATAATGGAGAGGCTTGGTGGCGGAGGTCATATGACCATAGCCGGTGCACAGCTTGAAAACATGTCGATGGACGATGCGGTTGCTGAAGTAAAGAAAACATTAGATATTATGATACAGGAGGGTTCAATCTGATGAAAGTTATCTTAACGGAAGATGTAAAGAGTCTCGGGAAAAAGGGAGATGTAGTGGATGTAAGTGACGGATATGCAAGGAACTTCCTTATATCCAAAAAGAAGGGCGTGGAAGCTAATGCCGCTAATCTCAATAACCTTAAATTAAAGAATGCAAATGATGAAAAGGTTGCAAAGGAAAACCTTGAGGAGGCTCATCGCCTTGCAGATGAGATCGCGAAAAAAGAAGTAACATTAAAGATTAAGACAGGTGAAGGCGGAAAGACCTTCGGCTCCGTTTCATCCAAAGAAATAGCTGCCGGGGCAGCGGAGCAGTGCGGTCTTGAACTTGACAAGAAG